>NZ_JABXEP010000066.1:0-44284 GCF_013372605.1 Myxococcus sp. AM009 | reverse complement strand
AAGCAGCTGTGGCTGGGGCTGATGGCGATGATGATGGGGATGATGAACGTCGAGCAGCTCCGCCGCACGCCGAAGGCGCCCCCCGCCGAGCCGCGGCTCACCCTCCCCCGCGGGGTCCGCAAGCCCCGAGCGGTACCGGCGGGCGCCGTCTCCATCGAGCGGCTGATGGACGAGCTCCGGGGAGCGCCGCTCCCCCCGGACGCGACCGACGCGGAGGATGAACTGGAGGGCCCTCACGACCCGGCCCTGGTGGGCGAGCTGCTCCTGGACAGCGGTCTGCCGGAGCTGGCCGTGGGCTCGCTCCAGTCCGCCTTCACCCAGGCGCCCCTGCCACGCACCGGCCATGCCCTGGTGCTGGCGCTGCTGCGCACCGGGCGGCTCCCGGAGCTGGCCTCGCTGCTGGACAGCTCGCACGCCCGGCAACTGTCCGAGGACACCCTGGCCCTCATCGCCGAGCACGCCGGGACGACCACGGAGGCCACACTCACCGAGCGGATTACCGCGCTGCGGCACGGGCGGACTCCTGCCACGGATGAGCCCCGCTGATTGCCGCGCCGCGCCAGAAGGTGCTCTCCGCCTGACGTCCCGACAGACAACCCATCAACTGCCTTGAGCGGGAGGCACCCATCCGGGTTATAGGGGCGTCCCCTCCAGCCAGAGGAAGGTCGCGCGTGTCTCGTCCCCGACTCATCAAAGAATCCTCAGAAGCGTCCGCGCCGCTCGAGCGGGAGCTGCTGGTCCGCCTCCATGACCTCATGGTGAAGACGCGCGTCCTCGAGGAGCGCCTCATCCAGATGTACAAGCAGGGCCACGGGTACTTCTGGATTGGTGGCCCCGGCGAGGAGGCGTTCAACGTCTCCCTGGGCATGCTCATGAAGAAGGGCCAGGGCCCCGACTTCGACTACCTGCATGCGCACTACCGGCAGTCCGGCACCCTGCTCGCGATGGGTGAGGAGCCCATCGGCTCCCTGCGGCAGATGAAGAACACGGCCACGGACCCGTACTCGGGCGGCCGCAACTTCGCGGGCCACTACTCCGCCCGGCGGCTCAACGTGGCGCCGGTGTCCTCGCCCATCGAGGTCCAGTACGCCATCGCCCCGGGCACGGCCATGGTGCAGAAGCGCCACGGCGGTGAGGGCATCACCATCGTCACCGGTGGCGACGCCGGCACGGCCGAGGGTGACTTCGCCTCGTGCCTGGTGTGGAGCAGCCGCCCCGCCAACCCGCTGCCCATCCTCATCATCGTCACCAACAACAAGTGGGGCATCTCCACGTCGGCGGAGGGCCAGCACGGCGAGCAGCGCATCAGCGACCGCGGCAAGGCCTTTGGCATCCGCAGCAAGACCATCAACGGCAACGACGCCGTGGAGGCCTACACCGAGCTGCGCGAGGCCATGGCCTACGTGCGCACGGAGCGCAAGCCCTTCCTCCTGGAGGCCAACGTGTCGCGCCTCTACGGCCATTCGTCCGCCTCCGGTGCCAACTACGTGGGCAACGAGGTCGACTGCCTCAAGGACTTCGAGGCGAAGCTGGAGAAGGACGGCGTCCTGACGCGAGAGCAGATGGACGCGCTGCGCAACGGCTACACCGAGGAGATGGCCGCCGCCGCCCGGCTGGTGCGCGACGAGCCACAGCCCGACCCGGAATCCATCTGGAAGCACATCTACGCGGAGGACAAGTAACCCATGGCGAACATGGCACAGGCCATCCGCATGGCCCTGCACTACGCCGAGGAGCACCTGGGCGTCACCGACATCTTCGGCGAGGACGTGGGCGCCCCGCTGGGCGGCGTCTTCACCTGCACGCAGGGACTGAAGACGACGTGGAACTCTCCCCTGGACGAGCGCGGCATCATCGGCGCGGCCATGGGCATCGCCATGGCGGGCGGTCGGCCGGTGGCGGAGATCCAGTTCTGCGACTACGTCTACAACACCATCGACCTGCTGAAGCTGGCGGGCAACACCAGCTGGTCCACCTTTGGTGACTGGCACCTGCCCATGGTGGTGCGCACGCCGGTGGGCAGCGGCATCCGCGGGTCCATCTACCACTCGCACTCGTTCGACGCGACGATGACCCACATCGCCGGGTGGAAGGTGGTCATGCCCTCCACGCCGCTGGACGCGTACGGGCTGCTCATCACCGCGTGCCAGGAGAAGAACCCCGTCATGTTCCTGGAGCCCAAGGCGCTCTTGCGCGTGAAGGGCGAGGAGCGGATTCCGGGCGAGCCGGATGACGACCGCGCGCTGTCGAAGCTCATCGACGCGCCCCTGGGAGACCGCTCCCAGTGGAAGCCGCAGTGGCCCGCGGGCCTGGAGGCGTACGCGGTGCCCTTCGGCAAGGGCAAGGTTGTCCGCGAGGGCACGCAGCTCACCGTGGTGAGCTACGGCCGCACCCTGCCCCTGTGCGCGAAGGCCGCGGAGACGCTGGCCGCGGACGGCATCAGCGCGGAGGTCATCGACCTGCGCTCGCTGTGGCCGTACGACTGGGAGCTCATCAAGGCCTCCGTCCAGAAGACGGGCCGCGTCCTCTTCGTCAACGAGGACACCGAGGTGACGAACTTCGGCGAGCACCTGGTGCGCCGCACGGTGGAGGAGCTGTTCTACTCGCTGCTCGCGCCGCCCCGGCTGCTGGCCGGCAAGTTCCTGCCGGGCATTGGCCTGTCGGACGCGCTGGAGATGGCGTCGGTGCCCCAGCTGGCGGACATCACCACCGCCATCCGCTCGCTCGCGGGCGAGCAGCCGTAAGCGCGACACCCACAATCCCCTGCTCGTGAGTCCCTTGTCGCACGGGAGAAGCACCCTGGGCCGCCGTTCCTCTTTGGAGGGATGGCGGCCCATTCGTTAGACTCCGGGGGCTTTGTCACAACCAATCGTCCGGACAGTCACTCCCGTCGCTGGTGCCGATGCGCCGGCCTTCCGTATCCGTCGCGCCCGCCGGGGTGACGCCGAAGCCATGGCGTCGCTCCTCAAGGAGCTGGGCTACCCCCTGGGGACGGACCAGCAGACGGTCCACTGGGTCGTCAGCCATCCGGAGATTGAAATCTTCGTGGCCGGCGACCCGCAGGACCGGCCCGTGGGCATGGTGTCCTTCTCCCACCGGCCCCAGCTCCGGCTGCGCGGACGCGTGGCCACCATCGACGAGCTGGTGGTGACGGAGACCTGGCGCCGCCGCGGCGTGGGCCGCGCGCTCATCCGGCAGATTCTGGAGCGCTGCAAGGTGCTGAGCGCGAAGCAGCTCCAGCTCGTCTCGCCCATGACGACGACGCCGGAGACGCGCAACTTCTACACGGCGTGTGGCTTCTCCGAAATCGACTCGGGCGTGTTCCGCCACGTCGATACGGAATCCCAGCGCTAGGGAAGCGCCGGGGCCCGCCCCCGGCCGCTACCGCTTGATGCTGTCCACCACGCGCTGAAGCCGGGCCCGGTCCTCGTCGCTCAGGTCCGTGAAGCGCACGCCAATGGCCTCGGCCTCGTCGCGCACCCAGGCGATGACGCCGGTGATGTGGAACTCCTCACCTTCAATCGCCATGGACAGCCGGACGTGGGCGCCCACGTCATAGGACTTCCGCGTCAGCAGGCACAGGCCGCCCGCGGAGATGTTGATGGAGTACGCGCGCAGCGCCCGCGCCGCGTCCTGCGTCTGGTTGAAGCGAACCTCGAACCGCGCCGCCACACGCTCATCCGCCCGCCGGTTCGCGTATGCGGCTGGATCCCCGTTCTCCATGTCATCCGCCGCCTTGGTTGTCATACGCACCCGATAGCCCCCACGTTCGACGCTGCTGGCGAACACCACGCTGCTTTCCACACCCACAGTCCCACAGGGTGACGCGCCGGGCCAACCTCGAGGCCCCGAGCGTCCGCCAAGTGTCCGCTGCTTTCCACGCCTGATTCAAGGGGCCCCCTCTATCGAATTCGGGTGCCTATGTCCTCGGAGACTTCCCTGGGAGAGCTCTGGAATGCGTGTGGACCGCCTCGGTGTGTTGACTGGAACCCTGGCTTTGGCCCTCTGGGCCGCGGCCTGCAACGGCGGTAACGGGCCGGGCCCCGACGGCCAGGGGGACGCGGGCATTGATGGAGGCGGGACACCCACGGGGGACGGCGGTGGAACGGACGCGGGCGGCGGCGCGCGGGACTTCGCCTGCAACGTGGCGCGGCAGGAGGGCTGTGCCGACGGCCAGGACTGCTACTTCGCGGACCTGGCGGACGGCGGCACCGGCAGCCGCTGCTTCGATGCGGAGTGCGACGTGGTGGCCCAGGACTGCGCCCAGGGCCAGCGCTGCACGTACGCGGCGGAGCGCGGCGTCACCCAGCGGCGCTGCGTCGCCCCGGGCACCGCGGACGAAGGCGCGCCCTGCACGCTGGCCCCCACCGACGGAGGCGTGGCCTACGACACCTGCCGGCAAGGCTTGTTCTGCCGCGAGGCACCTGACGGCGCGGGAAGTGGCTTCACCTGCCAGCGCCTGTGCCATGCCACGACCCACTGTGGGAACACGAGCGAGTGCAACACCGTGCTCCGCCTGGAAGGCACCGACGAGCTGCCGCTGGTCTGCGGCCCGCTGTCCACGGCGTGCGACCCCTTGGGTGATGACTGCGAGGCCCCACTCAGCTGCTACCCGTCCACGTCCGGCCCGCTGTGCGCGGGCAGCGGCAATCGGACGGAGGGGCAGTCGTGTGACTTCAGCAATCAGTGCGCGCCGGGGAGCGCGTGTGTGAATGCGGGAGGCGGCCTCACCTGCCGCCCGCTCTGTCAGCCTGGAGGCACGCCCGCCTGCCCGGCGGGCAGCTGCCGGGCGTTGGATGGCAACCCAGGCGTGGGGGCTTGCGTCCCCTAGGCACCAGGCCGGCCGCTGTGGAGGGCGGCCAGACAGGCGAGGCTTCGGAGGCAGAGGGTTCCCAGACGGCCGGCTGGCAGGGCACGGTGTGGTGTGCATCCTGCAAAGCCGGGAGGGATGGGAATGGGAATGAAGCCAGGGTGGCGATGGGTCGTCGTGTGCGCGAGCAGCGCGCTGCTGGCGTGTGCTGGCGGCGTGGCGGACTCAGCCGACGGGGACCTGCCGCCAGATGACGACCGCCACACTTCCACGGTGGAGCAGAACGCGCCGGACGCGTCACTGGAAGTCGCGCCCGTGCTGGTGCTGAACGACGGGAGGCAGGTGCAGGCCGCGCCGCCCTTCGCGCCGCCGGCGACTTCGTTCCAACCGGGCTTCCACCAAGCGCTCCGCGCGTCCCACTCAGCGGGGAGCGTGACGACCTTCCGCATGCGCGTGCCGGTGGCGCGTGACGGCGGGCGCCTCCGCGTGACGTTCCGCGCGGGCGACGGGAACATGACGCTCGTGCGTGCCACCGTGGCCCACGCGGGCGCCAATGGAGCGCTGGGGTCCCCGCCGGTGACGCTTACCTTCGACGGCGCGGAGGGCTTCACCGTCGCCGCGCGCTCGCGGAAGACGTCGGATCCGGTGGACTTCCCGGTGGCGTTCCGGGACGAGCTGGCCATCACCTTCGAGGCCCGTGGCGCGCTGGCGGCCAGCGCCATCAGCGCCTTCCCGGGCAGCTTCGCGCGCGCGGGGAACCATGCGCTGGTGACGGGCGCGCTGGGCGGCACCCTGTTCGACCGCGCCGTCGGCGTGGCCACCGTGGACGTGGAGGGCCCCACGGGCCGAGCCTTCGTGGCCCTTGGCGACAGCATCACCGAGGGCTACGTCGACACGAAGAACGACACGCGCAACGCCTGGCCCGCGAAGGTGGAGGCCGCGCTGGGCGTGCCCGTGGTGAACGCGGGCGTGAGTGGCCAGGGCTTCTACGACGCGCTGGCGCTGCTCGACGGCGAGGTGCTGGCGCTCCAGGGCATCACCGACTGCATCGTCCTGCTGGGCACCAACGACCTGGGCGACAAGGACTCCCTGTCCGTCATCCAGGCCCGGATGAACACGCTGCTGAGCCGGCTCGCGCCCTTCTGCCGTACCTGGGTCAGCACCCTGCTGCCCAAGGAGAAGTCGAACCACGCGCCCTACGAAACGGTGAAGACCCAGCGGCTGGAGTTCAACACGTGGGTCCGCGGCGGTGGCACCGGCCCGGACATCATCGACCTGGAGGCGGTGACGCGCCAGCCGGCGGACGTGCACCTGTTCCTCGACGGGCTGGAGGTGGACGGCATCCACCCCAGCGTCGAAGGCCACCGGGTGATGGCGGACGAGGTCGCGCGCGTGCTGCGCGACGAGGGCGGCCTCTAGCCGCGCCGCCGCGCTCAGCCCTGGCGCGCGCCGAGCACGCCGTGGAGCACCAGCAGCTCCGCGAGCCCCGGCGGCGCCAGCATCCAGTCGTCCTCCGTGGGCACCCAGCGCACCGGGGCCCCGGCGCCCTCCAGCAGGCTGTTCACCTGGAGGAGCAGCGGCTCGAAGGTGGAGGCGGGGGCCTCGCGGCTCCCCTCCGGTGCCGACACGTCGTGGCCGCCGGGCTCCAGCCGGAAGGCGGCGCGGCCTGGCTGGGGCGTCACCTCGAAGCCGGGCAGGTACGGCTGCATGGCGGCCTGGAGCCGCTCCAGCAGCGCGCCGTCCTCGTAGGGGTGGGACAGCTCCCAGTCGAAGAAGGTGGGCAGCTGCGCGAGCAGCTCCTGGTGAAGCGGGTTGGCGCGGCTGTGCCGCCAGTGGTGCTCAGCCAGGTCATAGGCCGTGGCGGGCACGCGCAGTTCGTACTTCTCCAGCTTCGTGAGCAGCTCGCCCATCCGCTCCACCAGGTCCGCGGGCGGCTCGGCCCGGGACACCCAGCCCCAGTCCGCCACCGACTGCCCGCGCCGCTGGCCTTCCACCCGGTCCCCTTCACGCAGCTGGAGCGGGGGCTCCGGGGCCTCCTCTTCCGGGTACAGCCCCGCGTGCAGAAGGGGCCCGCCCGCTTCGGGCCGCAGCCGCGCGAAGCGGTGCGCCGGGTTGACCTCCACCACGCTGAACGTCTCCCTGGCCATCGCCGCCTCCTCGGGTGTCCGACGTCGCGGAGCCTACCCGGTGTTGCGCATGCCTGCGGCGATGCCGTTGAGCGTGAGCAACAGTGGACGATTGACCTCCGCCTGGCCCTCGCGCTTGCGCTTGAGCAGCTCCACCTGGAGGAAGGACATGGGGTCCACGTAGGGGTTGCGCAGGGAGATGCTGCGCTGGAGCTGCGGGTTGTTGTCGAGCAGCTTCGACTCGCCCGTCAGCCGCTTCACCTGCCTGCGCGTGCGCCGGTGCTCCTGTTGGATGCGCCGCCACAGCGACCGGGTGGCGGGAGGCGCCAGCGACGCGTAGCGCCCCGCGATGGCCATGTCCGACTTCGCCAGCACCATGGTGACGTTGTCGATGACGGCGCGGAAGAAGGGCCACTCCCGGTACATGCGCTTGAGCTGCGCCGCCCCACCGTCCTCCTTCGAGAAGGCCTCCAGCGCCGAGCCCACGCCGTACCAGCCCGGGAGGATGGCCCGGTTCTGCGTCCAGCCGAACACCCACGGAATCGCGCGCAGCGTGTCCAGCCCTCCCGCCTTGCGCTTGCTGGGGCGCGACCCGATGGGCAGCGACGCAATCTCCTCCACCGGCGTCGCGGCGGTGAAGAACGCCAGGAACTGAGGGTCCTCCCACACCAGGGCGCGGTACGCCTTGCGCCCCGTCTCCGCCAGCGTGTCGAACGCGGCGCGGAAGGTGCGCTCGGCCTCGGGCTCCGGACGCGGCTGCGCGTCCAGCGTGTGCAGCAACACGCCGCCCAGGATGAGCTCCAGCGTGCGCCGCGCCAGCTCCGGGCGCGCGTACTTGTGGTCCAGCGCCTCGCCCTGCTCTGTCGCCTTGTAGCCACCCGCCACCGCGCCGGGCGGCAGCGCGAGAATCGCCTCCTGCGCGGGGCCACCGCCACGCGCCACGGACTCTCCGCGGCCGTGGAACAGCCGCAGCGGGACGCCCGCTTCGCGCGACACCTCCGTGAGCGCCACCTGCGCGCGGTACAGCGCCGCGCTGGCCGCCAGGAGTCCCACCTCCTTGCCGGAGTCGCTGTAGCCCACCATCACCTCCTGGCCACCGCGCACGTCCAGGTGCTTGCGGTACTCCGCGTCCGCGAAGAGCGTGCGCAGCACGTCCGGGCCCGAGTCCAGCGCGCCCAGCTGCTCGAACAGCGGCACCACGTCCACCGTGGCGCAGCCCCGCCGCGCGTCCCACAGGCCCGCGTGCTTCAAGCAGCGGAAGGCCGCGAGCACGTCCTCGGCGGTGCTGGCCATGCTCAGGATGAGCGTGCGGCACGCGGGCTCACCCGACTCCGACTGGGCCTCCTTCAGCCGCGCCAGCACCTCCAGGAGCCGCGCCCCACCTTCCGTCGGCGCCGGGCCCCCGTTGAACGAGCCCGCCGCGCTCACCGCGTCCTCCGCGGGCGCGCGCACCTCCAGCTCCGCCAGCGACAGTCCCAGCGCGAGCAGCCGCTCCCGGACCTGCCGCACGTCCCGAAGTCCCGCGTGCGTGCCCTTCGACGCCTCCAGCGCGCGGCCCAGCACGTCCAGGTCCGCCAGCATGGCCTCCGGCGTGCGGTAGGCGCCCGGCGGCATGGGGACGCTCGCCCCGGCGCGCTGCTGCGTCACGTAGTGGAGCGCGCGGTGCAGCCGCTCCTCCATGAAGCGCAGCTTGTGCCGCAGCGGCTCGCCCGGGGTGCGGGGGCCGTAGCGGCGCTCGGCGTCGGGCAGCTCCTCCGCGTCCTTCGCCACCGAGCGCAGCAGCTCCTCGGACGGCTTCGCGTGACGCTCCGACTGGGACAGCCGCCCGCCCAGCCGCTCCAGGTCTTGGAGCAGCCGCCGCAGTCCTCGGGCCCGGTGCGCGCGCAGCGTGTCCGCGAACACGTCGGGCGTCACCAGCGGGTTGCCATCCATGTCCCCGCCCACCCACGAATGGATGCGCACGGGCGTGTCCACCGGCCCCAGCGGCTCGCCGTAGGCGCGCTCGAAGGCCCAGTCCAGCAGCTCCGGCAGCAGGGACAGCTCGTCGGCGAGCACCTCCTCCACGTACCAGAGGACGTTCTTCACCTCGTCGCCCACGGTGGGGCGCTCGCGGCGCAGCTCGTCCGTCTGCCACAGCAGGGTGATTTCCTCGCGCAGCAGCGCCAGGTTCACCGAGGACTCGCGCGGCGTCAGCTCGCAGCGGTCCCGCTCCTCCAGCAGGCCCGCCATGCGATAGAGCTTCTCCAGCAGCGTGCGGCGCACGGCCTGCGTGGGGTGCGCGGTGAGCGTCAGCGTCACGCGCAGGGTGCGCACGGCCTCGCGCACGCGCTCCGCGGGGATGCCCGCGTCCTTGAGCAGGAGCAGCGTGGCCTCCAACGAGCCGCGCTGGGGCCTGGCGGACGCGGCCTCCGCGTGGGTGCGGGCGCGGCGGATGCGGTGGTGCTGCTCCGCCAGGTTCACCAACTGGAAGTACACGGAGAAGGCGCGCAGCACCGGCTCGGCCTGCTCAAGCGGCAGACGTTGGAGCACCTCCGCCAGCTCGGCCGCCACCGCGCGCCGCCCGGCCACGGGGCCCCGGCGACGCTGGATGGCGAGGCGGCGCACTTCTTCTTCCAGGTCGAAGAGCGCCTGCCCTTCCTGTTCGACGAGGACTTCTCCCAGGAGCCGACCAAGCAGGCGGACATCCCGGCGAAGCGGCTGATCCACGGCACGCAGTCGGGCCATATGGTCCGACGGTAGCCGCTGCGCGGCGGGCTGGCCCGCATTTCCGCGCGAGAAAGCGACGAGCGCCCGCGAAGCACGGCAAGGTGTCTGCCATTCCCGACAGGCATGGCCCCGAAACACGCCTGCACGCGCCACGGCCCACCCCGTGGCTCCAGAGCCACACACCCGCCCGGTCCAGGCCTTGCACAACCCGACTCCCGTGGGCCGCGAACGACACCGCGGCCAAGGAGCTTGTCGCCATGTGGACGATGCGGGGATGGAAGGTGACGTTGCTGTGTGGCTGGCTGGCCGCGCCGGTGGCCTTGGCCGAGACGGCGATGCTCGACGGGGTGCCACGAGAGGCGAGGGCCGCGCGTGGCGTGGAGCTGCTCCCCTCCGAGCCGCTGTTCCCCGACGCGGGCCCAGACGAGCTGGACGGCCCCGTGCTCCGCTACGCGGAGCCGGTGTCCTGCCCCGCCGCGCCGGAGGGCCGGGTTTGGGTGGCCCAGACGCAGACGTGCGACGACGCTGGCTGCGCGCCGCTCACGACCGTGTGGGCGGGCGCGTGGACCGTCGAGGACGCGGGCCTGGAGGTGCGCTGCGAGACGGACCGCGTGGTGCTGGCCGCGGGCGACTGGCGGATGGTGCTCACGCCCGACGCGGGCGGCGAGCTGGAGGTGCGTGAGCTGACGCCGCCGGAGCCCGAGTCGCTGTCGGCGGCGCGTCCCTTGGAAGCGCCGGCCTCCGAGGGCTGAGCCCGGGCTACACGCTGATGCGGCGGAGCATCAGGATGGGGCCCTCATCCAGGCGCCTGTCCCGCAAGTCTATCTCGCAGTCGATCATCCAGTCGCCGTGCCCTTCCGGGTCGATGATGCGCTGCTGGGTCTCCCACAGCCGCGTGCCCGCCTCCTTCAGGAAGGTGTTGGCGGGCTTGCGCGCCTGAGGCGTGAGCACCACGACCTTGTGCTCCTCAAAGTACGGCGCCATGGCCTGCTCCAGCTTGGGGGCCGTCCATTCGCCCAGCGCGTTGTCCAGCATGGACAGCGCGTCCAGATAGCGCTTCTGGCCCAGCGCCTTGAGCAGCCGGTGCAGCTCCTCGCGCACACGCGCGGCGAAGGCCTTCGGGTCGTCGGTGAGCTCCTTCGGCTTGAGCTCCACCACCGGCTTCGCCTCGACGGCGGCCTCCGGGTTGCGCATGCGCTCCCACTCATCCAGCAGGCTGGAGTCCACCTGCCGGAGCGTGGCGCGCAGGTGGTCGATGAAGTCCTCCACCTCCTCCGTGCGGAAGCGCTCCGGCACCGTCTGCACCAGCGTCTTGTATGTGTCATTCACATACCGCAGCAGCACGCCCTCGCTGCGCTGGAGGCCGTACTCGCGGATGTAGTCCGGGAAGGACATGAACCGCTCGAACATGTCGCGGACAATGGACTTGGGCCGGATGTTCTCCTCGCCCACCCACGGGTGCTTCTGCGCGAACTTGTTGAAGGTGCCGTAGATGAAGTCGCGGTTGGGCTTGGGCCACTCGAGCTTCTCGAGCTCCGCCATGCGGTCGTCGTACTCCACGCCCTGCGCCTTCAGCTCGTTGATCTTCTCGCCCTTGAGCTGGTGGAGCTGCGCGTAGAGCACCACGTCCGGGTTCTCCAGGATGGCCTCCACCAGCGACACCACGTCGAGCGCATACGTGTCCGTGGTTGGATCCAACAGCTCCAACGTGTCGAGCAGGTACAGCGACAGCGTGTGGTTGAGGCTGAAGTCGTGCTGCATCTCCCCCGCCACCTTCACCGTGGCGCCCGAGCCGCCGTGCCCCTTCTCCACCTCCAGGATTTCCGCCTCGCGCAGCGTGCGGAAGTCGCGCGCGGCCTCCTTGAGGTGCCGGCGCTTGAGGTAGTCCGAGTCGTGGCTGCGCTGCACCAGCGTCACCAGCCGCTTGTACCCGCCGTTGCCTTCCGTCTGGTGGTCGCTCTGGAGCAGGTTGAGGATCATGCCGTGCGACACCGCGAAGCGGGACTCCAGCGGCTCCGGCATGCCGCTCTGGAGCCGCTCGAAGGTGCTCCGGTCGTACTGCACGAAGTTCTTCTGCGGCGGCTTGGCCTTGGGCGTCTTCTTCTTGCCCGCGGCCTCCTTGGCGGCCAGCTTGATGTTCTCGATGACGTACTCGGGCGCCTGGGCCACCACGCTGCCCTGCGTGTCGAAGCCCTTGCGGCCCGCGCGGCCGGCGATCTGCTGGAAGTCACGCACGCTCAGCGTGGTCAGCTTCTCGCCGTTGAACTTGAAGAGCTGCGTGAAGAGCACCGTGCGGATGGGGATGTTGACGCCCACGCCCAGCGTGTCCGTGCCGCTGATGACCTTGAGGTGCCCGTGCTGGGCCAGCTTCTCCACCAGCAGGCGGTACTTGGGCAGCAGGCCGGCGTGGTGCATGCCGATGCCGTGGCGCAGGAAGCGCTGGAATTCCTTGCCGTAGGGCGTGTCGAAGGGCGCGTCCTGGAGCGCCAGCCGGATGGCCTCCTTCTCCTCCTTGGTGGAGAAGTCCACGCTCATCAGGTTTTGCGCCTGCTCGGCGGCGGTGCGCTGGGTGAAGTTGACCAGGTAGATGGGGTACTTCCCGCGCGCGATGAGGTCTTCAATCGTCTCGTGCAGCGGCGACTCGCGGTAGTCGAAGTCCAGCGGCACGGGGCGCTCGGCGCTGCGCACGGTGGCCACCTCCCGGCCGGTGAGCTTCGCCAGGCTCTCCTCGATGACGTGCGTGGGGCCCAGCGTGGCGGACATCAACAGGAAGGTGGTGTCCGGCAGCGCGATGAGCGGAAGCTGCCAGGCCACGCCGCGCTCGCGGTCCGAGTAGTAGTGGAACTCGTCCATGACGACGTAGTCCACGCGGGCGCTCGCGTCGCGCAGGGCCAGGTTGGCGAGGATTTCGGCGGTGCAGCAGATGATGGGCGCGTCGCGGTTGATGCTCGCGTCGCCGGTGAGCATGCCCACGTTCTCTGCGCCGAAGGCGTCGCAGAGGGCGAAGAACTTCTCGTTCACCAGGGCCTTGATGGGGCAGGTGTAGAAGGAGACCTTCCCCTCCGCCATGGCCTTGAAGTGGAGCGCCGTGGCCACCAGCGACTTGCCGGAGCCGGTGGGCGTCTTGAGGAACAGGTGCTTGCCCGCCAGCAGCTCCAGGATGGCCTCCTCCTGCGCCGAATAGAGGCTCAAGCCATTGGCCTCAACGTAGCCGACGAAGCGGTTGAGGATTTCGTCCGCGTCCAGGGGCGGTTCGCCCTTCTTGGGGAGCAGCGCGGCGAGCGGAGCTTGGGTTTCAGGGGTGGCCATCACCCGCCGACAATAGGCGGCGCGCCCGTCCCCCACCGGGAAAATCGCAATCGGAGGCACGGGGCGTGAAAGAAGGCCCCGTGGAGGGTGTCCGCGAGTCCCAGGGCGCAAGGGCCGGGAGCGCGATACCCGGGCCCCGGCCCCCTCCCTACCGTTGCCCCTGGACTGAAGGTCAGGGGGTGGGGATGCGGGGAACCGTCAAAAAGAAGATGACGCGCCTCAAGCGCGCGGCGCTGCTGGGGGGCCTGGCTTCCGCGCCCTGTCTCTGGAGTGGCTGTGAGCAGCAGCGGGGCCCCACGGTGGACGCGGCCGGCGGCGCCGAGGCCCCAAGTGTCGCGGGGCTGGAAGGCGGTCCACCCACCGACACGATTCCCGCGGCCGAGGGCGGACCTGACGGCGCCGCGTCGCTCCAGTCACCAGGCCATGCCGGCACCGGCACGGATGGCGCGGACTCCCCCGGCGAGACAGCCAGCCAGAGCGCGCCTCCCGGCGCGCGCGGAGACACACTCGGCAGGGGCCTGAGGGACAGCGGCAGTCGGACTGGTAGCGGTAGCAGCAGCCTGAGGGCTAGCGACAGCCGGACCGGTGGTGGCAGCGGCGCTGGCCGAGGTGGCTTCGGAGGCGGAGGCAGCCTCACGGGTGGCCACAGCGCCACCGGTGGCGGCAGCCTGTCGAGCGGCAACAGCGTGACGGGCGGAACCAGCATGACAGGGGGCGGCAGCAGCACCCGTCACGGCGGCGGCGTCAGCTCCAGCGGCGGTGGCTCGGGTGGAACCACGGGCTCGCGCGGCGGAGGAGCCAGCGCGGGCGGCTCGGCCACGGGAAGTGGCGGGCTGGACAGCGCCAGTGGCGGCGACAGCGCGTCCGGCGATGGCAGCGACTCGGGAGGCTCGCGGTCCGGTGGGATGCTGGGGCTGTGACGCCGCCGCACCGCGACGCGCGTTGCCATCGCGCGGGATGAGCGGACCCGTGCCGCCCATCCCCCGCGCTCAACCCCAGGTGACGCGGACTACGTCGTCGGCTGCGTCGTCTGGATGATGGGGGCCTGCCCACCCTGCTGCTTGATGTCCTCCAGCACGTCGTTCATCGACGACATCAGCGCATGCGGCCCGGTGCCCGTCCATGTCCCGGCTTCCTGGAGCATGGCCTCGACGCCGCCGCGCGCGCCCACCACGATGACCCGGCCGCCTCGGACCGCCAGGACCTCCGACAGCTCGCGCACGGTGCGCAGGCCGGCGGCGTCCATGTACTTCACGTCCGACAAATCCAGCACCAGGTGCCGCGGCCACGGCGGGCCCTGAAGCGCCGCGCTCAGGTTGGCGGCGGAGCGGACATCCAGGTCGCCGCGAACGCGCAGCAACTGCATGGGGGGGCGTACGTCCAGGCCCTCGCCATTGGTGCCAAGGGGACGGAAGAGCGGGCGCCCGTCGGTGCGGAGCAGGTGGCTGCGCACGTGGGCCTTGGGCGGAGAGAAGAAGCTGCGCGCCAGGGAGAGCAGCACGCCCGCGGCCAGCCCCGGCAGGAAGCCCAGCGAGGCGATGAGCAGCGCGGTGGCGACCGCCACCATGGCCTTGCCGGCGTTGTCCGTCCACAGCGCGTGCAGCCCGCGGAAGTCCAGCAGCCGGGTGCCCACGACCACCAGGATGGCGGCGAGCGCGGCCATGGGAATCCGGGCCACCAGCGCACCGGCGAGGATGCAGGCGGCCAGCAACATCACTGCGTGCAGCACCGACGCGGCCCGCGTGCGCGCGCCCGCCTGCACCGACACGGACGAGCGGACGATGGCGCCCATCACCGGCATGCCGCCGAACAGCGCGGACGCCGTGTTGGCGAAGCCCTGGGCCACCAGCTCCTGGTCCCCATCCGTGCGGTGGTCCGTCAACCCGGGCATTTGGTCGAGCGCCCGGGACGCGAGCAGCGAGCCCAACGACGCCAGCACCGTGAGGGCCAGCACGTCCGGCAACAGGGCCGCGAAGTCCAGCTCCGCGAACGAGGGCAGCACGGGCATGGGCAGCCCCGTGGGCAGCGCGCCGACACGCGTCAGTCCATCAGAGAGACCGCCGACGAACGACGCCGCCGTGGCCAGCACCAGGCCCACCAGCACCGCGGGGATGGAGCGGTGGAGCTTGGGGATGGCGAGCATGCAGGCCACCACCAGGGCGCCGACCACCACGGAGGCCCCGTGCACGGACCAGCCTGGCCAGAGCTCCGGGAGCACCATGGAGCGCGCCGAGGACGCGCCACCGGAGGCACCGAGCAGCCGGGGAAGCTGACTGTCGAGCAGCAACAGTCCGATGCCCGCGGTGAAGCCTCGTGTCACCTCGGCGGGCATCCACTGCGCCAGCCGGCCCGCGCGCGCGAACCCCAGGACGAGCTGCAGCGCGCCGCACATCAGCGTCGCGGCGACAACGCCCGCGGCGCCGTGCCTGGTGGCGATGAGCAGGACGGTGGGAACGAGCGCGGCCTCCGGCCCCGTCACCTGGAGCCGGCCGCCTCCAAGCAACGCGGCCACCACACCGGCCAGCGCGCCAGTCACCAGTCCCACTTCCGGCGGAAGCCCGGAGGCCACCGCCAGCGCGAGGTTGAGCGGAAGCGCGACACAGGCCACCGTCAGCGCGGCGCCCGCATCACCCGGTAGCGTCCGGGGGGACACCATCTGCTTCCACTCCGTCCACAGCTGCCTCGGACGGTCTGTCCATCCCCGGGGAGTCTTGAGCGTAGGTGTCTCGACCATGCCCGGGCTGTTTTCATGGAACGTGCCGAACGGCTTCCCACTCTGAAGCCTGATTCACCTGTCGGCCTCTCCCGACGCCCCTTCGCCGCGCCCGGACCGACACCTGTCTGCCCAAGCCGACACGCGGAATTTCAAACACGAACATTCGCTCGAAAATGCTGCGCGCGGTTCGCAAGCTCAGTAGAGGTGTACCCCGGAACGAGTGCGCCCCCACGCGCAACGTGCATCCGGCCCATGCGACTCGCACACCGACTGCTCATCTCTCATGCCCTCCTCACCGCCGCACTGCTGGGGGCCGCCGCCTTCTCGGTGGTCGCCATCGTGCGGATGACGTCCCTGCTCACCGAGGTCCGCGAGGAGCAGCTTGGCGGCGTCATCAAGGAGGAAGCGGTCCACCAGGCGGCCTGGGGCGTCGAGGTCGCCGCGAGGCATGGACTGTTCGCCTGTGAGCACAGCGCCCGCGAGGTGCCGGCCGCGGCCGACACGCTCAGGGAACGGCTGACCCGCCTGGACGCCCGCCTCGCCCTCCACGGCGCTTCCACCCAGCCGCTGCTGCTGCGCGCCGCCCAGGGCTATCAAACATACGCAAGACACATCCTCGCGGGTGACACCTGCGAACGGCTGCAGAACACGGCCCTGCGCAGCGAGCGCCTCTTCCTGGCCGAGCAGCTCACCGACGCGTGGATCAGCACCACGCTCGCGCTCCACTCGGCCATCCGCCAACGGGAGATGCGCGCGCACGACATCGGCTCGTCCGCCATCGCGGTGGGCCTCACCCTGGGCGCGCTGGCAGTCGTCGCCGCCTGGGCCGTTGCCCTCTGGGTCGCGCGGGGCGTGACGCGGCCGCTGGGCCAGCTGTCCGCGCTGGCGCACCGGGTGGGCGACGGCAACTTCGCGCCGCTCCCGGAAGTGTCAGGCCCCCGGGAAATTCGGAATCTATGGGCGGACCTGGACCGCATGCGAGGCCGCCTGTCCGAGCTGGACCAGCTCAAGGACGCCTTCGTGGCGTCGGCATCCCACGACCTGCGCACGCCGCTGGCCCGGCTCCGGACAGCCATTGGCCTGCTCGCGGATGGCACCGCCGGCCCCTTGACGACGCAGCAGCACCGCGTGGTGGAGCTGGCGCGCGTGGCCTGCGAGCGGGAAATCCGGCTGGTCACCGCGCTGTTGGATTTGACGCGCGTACAGGCCGGCAAGGCCGTGCGACGGGACGAGGGCTGCCGCCTGGACGACCTCATTGAACGGGCCGTCGAGGAGGTGTCCGAGCTGGCGGAGGAGCGTGGCACGGAGCTGGTGGTCATCGCCCAGGGCACGACGCCGCCCGCGTCCCTGGATGCCGCGCTGGTGGAGCGCTCGCTGGTGAGCTTGATGACGAACGCCGTGCGCGTCTCCGCCCCTGGGCAGCGCATCTATGTCACCCGCACGCTCGCGCCCCAGGGTCCGGACGGCCAGCCCGGGACGTGGGCCCGGGTGGAGGTGCGGGACGAAGGCCCCGGTGTCCCGGAGGACGCGCGCCCGCGCGTCTTCGAGCCCTTCTTCACCCGGGCGGTGGGCGCGGCGAACGCGGACGGGCTGGGCCTGGGCCTGCCCCTGGCGCAGCGGATGATGCGGGCGCTGGGCGGGGATGTGTTGTTGCTGGAGAACGCGAACCCCGGCGCGCGCTTCGCGCTGGTGTTGCCGCTGGGCCGGGGTGTTCCGGCCAGCACCGCCCCCGAAGCGGGGACGAAGAGGAGCGACGGATGAAGGCCCGCGGCGGACATGTGTTGGTGGTGGACGACGACGCGGAGCTCTGCGAGCTCATCTCCCTGCGCCTGGAGGCGAAGGGCATGCAGGTCACCACCGCCCTCACGGCGGCGCGCGGCCTGGCGCTGCTGGAGTCCGAGAAGATAGACGCGGTGGTGCTCGACCTGCGGCTGGAGGGCGTGGACGGGCTGGAGGTGCTGGCCCAGATGCGCGCGCGCTCGCCGGACCTGCCGGTGGTCATCCTCACCGCCCATGGCACCATTGAGACGGCCGTGGAGGCCATGCAGCGCGGCGCGTATGGCTTCCTCACCAAGCCCTTCCAGGACCACGAGCTCTTCCAGAAGCTGCTGCACGCGACGGAGCGCAGCGACCTGCACCGCGAGCTCGCCGACCTGCGCCGCATCGTCGCGGGCACCACGCCGGAGCGGCTGCTGGGCGCCAGCCCCGCCATCGCCGAGGTGAGAGACCGCATCGCCCGGGTGGCCCCGTCGGAGGCCACCGTGCTGGTCCTGGGCGAGTCCGGCACGGGCAAGGAGCTGGCGGCGCGGCAGGTGCATGCGCTGTCCCGCAGGGCCAGCGGTCCCTTCATCGCCGTCAACTGCGGCGCGCTGCCACCGGAGCTGCTGGAGAGCGAGCTGTTCGGCCATGTCCGGGGCGCCTTCACCGGCGCCACGCAGACGCGCGAAGGCCTGTTCGGCGCGGCGCGCGGCGGCACCCTCTTCCTGGACGAGGTGGGCGAGGCCTCGCCGCGGGTGCAGGTGAAGCTGCTGCGCGTGCTCCAGGAGCGGCGCTTCGCGCGGGTGGGCAGCGCCACGGAGGAAGAGGCCGATGTGCGCGTGGTGGCGGCCACCAACCGAGACCTGCGCGAAGAGGTCGAGGAGCGGCGCTTCCGCGAGGACCTCTACTACCGGTTGGCCGTGCTGCCCATCGTGATGCCGCCGCTGCGCGAGCGCATCGAGGACATCCCGATTCTGGCCACGCGGTTCCTGGAGCAGGCCGCCGCGCGCAATGGCCTGCGGCTGCCGCGGCTGGCGCCGGATGCCCTGGCGCTGCTGCAGGCCCACTCATGGCCGGGCAACGTGCGCGAGCTGGTGAACACCATGGAAGCGGTGGTGCTGCTGGCGCCCGAGGACGACGTGCGCTCCGAGCACCTGGCCCGCATGTTCGACCCACCCACCTCCGCGCGAACGCCGCCCGACGCCGCGCGCGAAGAGGAGCCGGAGCTGCTGCGCGCCTCCGGTGAGCTGCCGACGCTGCGCGAGGCGAGAGACCGCTTCGAGCGGCGCTACCTGTGCGAGGTGCTGCGGCGCTCCAAGGGCAACGTGGCCGCCGCCGCGCGCATGGCCAGCCGCAACCGCACGGACTTCTACGAACTCCTGCGCCGCCACGGGCTGTCCCCCGCCGACTTCAAGTAGCGGCCGTCGCCTCCCTCCTGTCCACCGAAGCGTTGTCGCGCGCACATCTGGCTCGTGCTTCCCGGCCATGGCGGTGTGCTTTTCAACTGCTCAACCTTCAGCTGAACAGCAGATGAGGGGGACGACAGTCATGCGAATCACACGAGCGATGGTGGGGGTGGCGATGATGGGGGCGGCCGTGATGTTCGCCGGCTGCGGAGAGAGCAGCGCCAGTGAGAACACGCTGGGCCCCCAACAGGCGGCCGCGGGCCAGGCGGTGACGCTCACGGACAGTCAGATACTGGGCGTGCTCCTGGTGGCCAACGCGGGTGAGGTGATGCTGAGCCAGGTGGGCCAGGCGCAGGCCACCGACCCGACGGCGCGTGACTACAACGCGCGCATGGTCACCATGCACACAGAGGTCATCCAGCGCCTGGAGCAGGTGGCCACGGCCCAGGGCATCGCGCCCGCGGAGAGCCCGGTGACGCAGCACCTCCAGCAGACGGTGCAGAAGACCGTGGACCTCCTGAGCGCCACGCAGGCCCCTTACTTCGACGTGTCGGTGATGGATGCGCAGGTCTCCGCCCACGCCGGCACCGCCCTGTTGGGGGATTCGCTGCTCGCGCCGCAAGTGCAGAACCCGGCGCTCAAGGAAGAGCTGATGGCGATTCGGAAGACGGTCCAGGCCCACCTCCAGGAGGCCTCGAACATCCAGACCACTCTCTACAACGCCTGGCAGCCGTAGCCGCGGCGAGGCCTCCGTCCGGGGTGGGCACCCCCTCCCGGACGGAGGCCCTGATTCGCAGCGGCCAAGGCCCCCCTCAGAGCACCTTCACGGCCTTCACCATGTCCGGCGACAGCTCCTCGTGCTGGAGGATGGCGAAGCCCAGCTTCCGGCTGATGGTCTGCATGGCGCGGTTGCCCGCGAGGATGTCCGCGACGATGCGCTCCATGCCCCAGTCCCGGCCGATGTCCACCAGCCGCTTCAGCATCTCCGCGCCCAGCCCCTGCCGCTGCACCGAATCACTGATGAGGATGGCGAACTCCGCGTCGCGCGTGCCTCGAAGCCGCGTGAGCCGGCCCACGCCGAGCAGCGCTCCGTCCTTTCGCTCCGCCACCAGCGCCAGCTCCCGCGAGTAGTCGTTGAAGCAGATGCGGGACAGCCGCGCGTGCGCCACGCGCGTGCTCAACTGCATCAGCCCCGCGTAGCGCAGGAACACCGTCTGCTCCGACAGCGTGCGGTGGAACTCCGCCATCTTCGGCTCGTCCTCCGGGCGGATGGGCCGCAGCAGGACCTCCTCGCCGCTTCGCAGCCGGAAGGGCGCCACGTACTGGTTCGGGTACGGCTCAATGGCCAGCCTCGGCAGCTCCGCCTCCGTCACCGAGGCCGGGTGCAGCACCACGCGCGCGTCCAGGGCCAGCAGCCGCTCGGGCGAGGCCAGCAGCGGGTTGATGTCCACCTCCTTCACGAAGCGCTGCTCCGCCACCAACTGGCTGAAGCGCACCATGAGCTGCTCCAGCGCCTTCAGGTCCACCGGCGGGCGGCCCCGGACGCCCTTGAGCGCCTCGTAGATGCGCGTCTGCTCCATCAGCCGCCGCGCCAGCGTGGTGGTCAGCGGCGGCAGCCCCAGCGCCCTGTCCTTGAACACCTCCACCAGCGTCCCGCCCGCGCCGAAGAGCAGCACCGGCCCGAACTGCGCGTCCACGCTGCTGCCCACGATGAGTTCATAGCCGTCCAGCCGCACCATGGGCTGCACGGTGACGCCGTCGAACGCGCTCCCCTGCCCCGTCGCCTCCAGCCGCGTCCGGATGTCCCGGAAGGCGCCGCGCACGGCCTCCGCGTCCGGGAGGTTCAGCCGCACACCGCCCACGTCCGACTTGTGCGTCACCGTGAGCGAGTGGAGCTTCACCACCACCGGGTAGCCCAGGGCCGCCGCCTCCGCCACCGCGGCGTCCTCCGTCACCGCCAGCCGCGTCTCCACCGTGGGGATGCCATAGGCGGCCAGCAGCTTCTTGGACTCGTACTCCGACAGCAGCGTCCGCCCCTCCACGCGCGCCGCCTCCACCCACCGGCGCACCTCGTCCCGGGCGCTGCCCGCCGCCTGCGCCAGCGCGGGCGTCTCATACAAGCCCTCCAGGTTGTACGCGTAGCGCCACATGTAATTGAAGATGCGCGCGGCCGTGTCCGGATAGCCGAAGGTGGGGATGCCCGCGTCGTTGAGGATGCGCTCCCCCGCCGCCACCTCCGAGCCGCCCATCCAACTGGCCAGCACCGGCTTGCCGTGCAGCTTCGCGTAGGGCTTGAGGCGGTCCGCCGTCTGCGTGGGCGCTGTCATGTCCTGCGGCGTGAGGATGACGAGCAGCCCGTCGCTGCCTTCGTCCTTTCCGGTGACTTCCAGCGCCTTCGCGAAGCGCTCCGGGTCCGCGTCTCCCAGGATGTCCACCGGATTGCCGTGGCTCCACGGCGGCGGCAGGAAGCCGTCCAGGGCCTCGAGCGTGGACGGGCTGAGCGTGGCCAGCTCGCCGCCCCCCGACACCAGCGCGTCCGTGGCCAGCACCCCGGGGCCGCCCGCGTTGGTGAGCACCGTGAGGCGCCGCCCCGCCGGGCGCGGCTGCCGGGCCAGCGTCTCCGCCATGTAGAAGAGGTCCGCGATGGAGTCCACGCGCAGCACGCCGGTGCGGCGGAAGGCGGCGCTGAGCACCTCATCGCTGCCCGTCAGCGCGCCCGTGTGGGACGCCGCGGCCTGCGCGGCCTGCGCCGTGCGCCCCGCCTTGATGACGATGATGGGCTTGGTGAGCGCCACCTCGCGCGCCGCGGAGAGGAAGGCCCGCGCGTCGCCGATGGACTCCATGTACAGCAGGATGGAGCGCGTCATCGCGTCATCGGCCAGGAAGTCGATGAGGTCGCCCCAGCCCACGTCCAGCATCGAGCCCACCGACACGAAGGCGCTGAAGCCCACCGCCTCGCGCAGGCTCCAGTCGAGGATGGACGTCAGCAGCGCGCCGCTCTGGCTGATGAAGGCCACGTTGCCCGGCCGGGCCATGGCGCCAGCGAACGTCGCGTTGAAGCCGCCGGGCGGGCGCATCACCCCCAGGCAGTTGGGGCCGATGATGCGCACCTGGGCCGCCTGAGCGATGCGGAGGATCTCCCGCTCCAGCCGCTCCCCCTCCGCCCCAATCTCCTTGAAGCCCGCGGAGAGGATGATGGCGCCCCGGATGCCCAGCGCCGCGCACTCCTCGATGACGCCGGGCACCGCCTGCGCGGGCGTGACGACGATGGCCAGGTCCACCCGCTCCGGCAAGGCCCCCAGGGACGGCCACGCCCTGATGCCCAGCACGTTGGGCCGCTTCGGGTTGATGGGGTAGACGGTGCCGCCAAAGGGGTTGCTGATGAGGTTCCACAGCACCGTGCGCCCCACGCTGCCGGGCCGCTCGGTGGCGCCGACGACGGCCACGCTGCGCGGCGCGAAGAGGACGTCCAGCGGCAGCCGCGTCCGCTGCTGGTGGAGCACGTTGTAGGACGGGTCCGTCTTCGAGGAGCCAGGGGCGCGCGGGTCCATGGCCTCCGTCATTGCGGCCGGGCTCGCCAGGGCGCAATCGCCTTCTCGTGCCTGCCCGTGAGCGCCCCCCCCTCCCAGGTCCTCGCGTGAATGGGCTAGAACAGGAATAACTGCACTCCCTGCACGGAAAACCCGAGGCGCACCCTGCGCACGTCACCCACATGTCGCTCTGACAGCCAGTACGTGACGCGGGCCGTTCTGACACTCGCGGACAGTTTCACTGAACGAACATTCACCAGTAGGCAAGCATCCCACGGCCCGCTCGGTGTATACGGAGCGCCTCTATGACTCCTTCCGAGAAGCTTGTTTTCACCCAGACCGTCGAGGCGCTCTTCGTGCGCGCCCTCGAGAACCGCCTCACCCCGGCGTGCCGAGAGCACCTGCGCCGGGCGGGGCTGGCGCTCGACCAGAAGCTGGAGCGGACCTACACCCTGGAGCAGTGGAAGGAGTTCCTCCGAATCGCCGCCGGTCATGTCTACGGTGGCGTCCCGGCCGAGGCGGCCTACTACTCGCTGGGCGAGCGCTTCATGGACGCGTACTTCGGCACCTTCTTCGGCCGGGCCCTGCTGGGCGTCGTCCGGCTGGCAGGGCCCCGGCGGATGCTGCTGCGCGCGGGCATGGGCTTTCGCGCCGGCAACAACTTCAGTGTGGTTGAAATCGTCGAGCGGAGCCCCACTTCGGTGGAGCTGCGGATGAATGACGTGCTGGCGGACCTGCCTACCTTCTCCGCGGGCCTGCTGGCGCGCGCGGTGGAGCTGTGCGGTGGGTGGCGGGTGGTGAGCATCCCCGAGGAGTTCGACGGCACCGCGGCCACCTTCCACATCCGCTGGGCCGAGGCCCCGGCCGAGGCCGCCCTCGCCGCCACGGACGGCGACTCGGGCGCGTCCCGGCCTCGCGCGTAGCGTTCCCCCCGCGCGCCTCGTGGCGCTTCGCCACGGGATGCCGCGCAGCCCGCCACGCTCGCGAGGCAGGCGAGCGTGGCCGCGGGGCCACACGGCGGCCCGCGTCTCAGAGGGAAACGCGCGGCTTCACGGCGGCGCGGACCTGCTGGCATCGCGGCTGCAATCCCATGCGGCATCCCTTGGAGGATGGACGCATGAGCAACCCTGAAGTGGTGACGAAGTCCCAGCGCCGGATGCACTGGGGCGTGGGCGTGGCGGCGCTGGTGATGTTGTCCGCGGGCGTGGGCGCATGGCGGGTGCTGCGCCAGTCGGCGCCGGCGCTGCCGCGGCCGTCCCTGGCGGTCATCCCCAAGCCGTCCCACCCCGGAGTGGCGCCGCCGCGCGCGGAGCCGCCGCTGCCCTCCGCCGCGGAGCTGGACGCGCTGCTGCGCACGCGGCTCGCGCGGGCCTCGCTCATGCCGGAGTTCGCCGCGGGGTTGAAGGAGCGGGACCTGCTGCGCCGCTTCGTCACCGTCGTGGGCAACGTGGCCAACGGTGACAGCCCCCGCGAGGCGGTGCGCTTCCTCGCTCCGGCCGGAACCTTCGAAGCACGCCGCAAGGCCGGCAAGCTCGTCATCGGAAAGCAGAGCCACGCGCGCTACGACGTCATCGGCCAGGTGGTGGGCTCGCTCGAGATGGGCGTGCTGGTGTCCACCTACCGCGAGGTGCGTCACCTGGCCGAGCGCCTCCACAAGGAGACGGCCCGCCCCGGAAGCACCTTCGACGCCACGCTCCACCTCGCCTTCGAGCAGGTGCTCGCCGTCCCCGTCATCGACGGTGACGTGGAGGTCGTCCCCAAGGGGGCGGTGTTCGTCTACGCCGACCCGCAGCTCGAAGGGCTGACGGCCGCGCAGAAGCACCTGCTGCGGATGGGGCCGCGGAACCTCCGCCGCATCCAGGACAAGGTGCGCGAGGCGTCCCAGCAGCTCACCCGGCAGGCGTCCCGCCGCTGAAACAAGCCCCGCCTGCCTTCGCCAGCGCGCGTCACCCGCGCTGGCTCTGGCAGGATGCAACGGGGGCCACGCAGATTGCGGCGCTTCGCCAGGGTGCGCCGTCGCCGCGCAGAGGGACAGGCCGGGGGCATGGGCGTTGCTACGGGAGGAGTCTTTCCTCTCGGGACGAAGCGCCGCCTGGCGGCGTGGAGACCCGGCAAGCGCCGGAGCCCCCGCACCGGTGTCGCCCCTGGGTCCGGTGTTCATGCGCCTGCCTGTCCTCCCCGTGCTGCTGCTGTGTCTGATGCTCTCCGGCATCATCGCGGGTGTCCTGCACTTCATGCAGCGCGACCGGCAGGCGCTGGTGGACCAGATGGCCCGCGAGCGGCAGGCGCAGTTGCTGGAGGCCGTTCGCGGCGTGTCCGCCGCGCTGGAGAGCGCGGAGGAGGACCTGCGCTTCGCGGGCGAGCTGCTGGCCCAGCCGGGCACCGCCGAGGAGCACCGGCGGGAGATGCGCGCCCTGCTGGAGGCGGTGGGTCAGTACAAGGCCATCCTCGTCTTCGGGACGGATGGACAGGAGCGGCTCCGGCTGGTGGACCGGCGCAGCGCGGCGGCGATGACGCACCAGTTCACCGCGGAGGACCTGGCCCTCACCGTGGCGCAGGCCCGCGGTCATCCGCCGGGCCATGTCGTCTCATCCCCGCCCCTCCCCCGGGCCCAGTCGGGCTGGCTGCGCGCCTTCGCCACCGCGCTGCCGGAGGACGCGCAGGACAGCGGCGCCGTCGTCGTCGTGCTGGTGGACGCCGAGCCGCTCTTCGCTCCGCTGAAGCTGCTCGCGTCGGACTCGGAGACGCGGCTGCTGGTGCTGGGGGCCCATGGCACGCCGACGGCGTTGACGCACCCGAGCCTGGCGGACGGGTACCGGCGGCTGGACACCGACGGCCATCAGACGCCCGGCCTCGCGGCGCTGGCGCAGGCCTTTCGCGACGGTGAGTCGGGCACGCGCATCATCGAGCGCGAGGAAGCCGCCCGGCTCGGCCTGGGCGACTCGGAGGTGGTGGTCACCTTCAGCCCGGTTCGGTTCAAGAATGGCGCGGCGTGGCCGGTGGCGACGCTCGCTTCGACGCGCGTGCTCCGGACCCATGAGCGCGGCCTGGTGCTGCGCCTGTCGCTGGCCGCGGTGCTCGTCTCCGCGTTCCTCATCGCCTTTGGCGTGTACGTGGTGCTCGCGCGCAGCCGGGCGGAGGCCCTGCGGGAGAGCCTGCGCCATGCGCAGCGGCTGGCGCACCTGCACGACAAGACGCAGAAGATTCTCGACAACATCCCCACTGGCGTCCTCGCGCTCTCCTCCACCCGGCACATCTCCGCCGCCAACCGCGCGCTGAGCCTCCGCATGCCGGCGGACGCCGTGGGCCAGCCCCTGATGGCGGCCTTTCCCCAGGCCCAGGCCCCCGTCATCCAGCGCCTGGAGGACCTGGTCCACGCGGCCACGAGCGACGGCCGCGTGCGCAGCCTCCACGGCGAACCCCTCTGCCTCTTCGAGGAGCCGGGCCAGTACAACGTCCACGCGGTGCCGCTGGAGCCGAACACGCCGGAGGTCCACACGCTGGTCGTCATCGAGGACCTGAGCAGCCTGCGGGCGCTGGAAGGACAGCTGCTGCGCGCGGAGAAGCTGGCCACGGTGGGCGTGCTGGCGGCGGGCATCGCCCATGAGATTGGCACGCCGCTGGGCATCGTCCGCGGCCGGGCCGAGTACGTGCAGGAGAAGCTGGGGCGCGAGCACCCGCAGGCGGCGGGCCTGGGCACCATCGTCGAGCAGATTGACAGGGTGAGCCGGACGCTGCGGCAGCTGCTCGACTTCTCCCGGCTCCAGCCCGCGGACGCGCAGGCGGTGCCGCTGGAGCCGCTGGTGCACAGCGTGCGGGAGCTGCTGTGGATGGAGGCCGAGCGGCGGCGCCTGAAGCTGGAGGTGACGGTCGCCTCAGCCATGCCCGCGGTCGCGGCCGACCCAGACCAGTTCCAGCAGGTGCTCATCAACCTGGTGCTCAACGCGTGTGACGCGTGCGAGGCCGGCGGGCGCGTCCGGCTGAGCGCGAGCATGGACACCGGAGACGCACCGGGCGCCTGGGGCATGGTGCGCGTGGACGTCGAGGACAACGGCTGCGGCATCGCCCCCCGCCACGTCCACCAGGTCTTCGACCCTTTCTTCACCACCAAGAAGCGCGGCCAGGGCACCGGCCTGGGCCTGACGATGGTGGCGCACATCGTGCGCAACCATGGAGGCCGTATCGAACTGGACAGCGCGTCGGAGCGAGGCACTCGCGTCACCGTGCGCTGGCCCGCCGCGGCGCCCGCCGGAGAGGAGCGACATGTCATCTAGAGCCAGGGTCCTCGTCGTCGACGACCACGTCGAGATGGGGCAGATGTTGAAGGAGCCGCTGACGGACGACGGCTACACGGTCGACATCGCCACCGGCGGCGCGGATGCCATCGCCCAGCTGCGCGCGCGCGTCTACGACGCGGTGCTGTGTGACTTGCGCATGCAGGACGTGGACGGCTTCGACGTGCTGGACGCCGCGCGCAAGCTCGACCCGGACCTGCCCGTGGTGATGATGACGGCCTTCGGCGGCGTGGAGAGCGCCGTGGAGGCGATGAAGCGCGGCGCGTTCCACTACTTCACCAAGCCCTTCCGGCTGGACGAGGTGCGCCTGTCCCTGGAGCGCGCGCTGGAGCAGCGCCGCCTGCGCACCGAGCACCGCGCCCTCAAGCAGCAGGCCGCCGACCGCGCGGGCCTGGGCGCCCTGGTGGGCAGCAGCACCGCGATGCGGGACCTCTACACGTTGATTGAGCGGGTGGCCTGGTCCAGCGCCCCGGTGCTGGTGCGTGGCGAGAGCGGCAGCGGCAAGGAGCTGGTCGCCCGGGCGCTGCACTTCGAGGGCACCCGGCGCGCGGGGCCCTTCGTGGCCGTCAACTGCACCGCGCTGCCCCACGCCCTGCTGGAGAGCGAGCTGTTCGGCCACGTCAAGGGCGCCTTCACCGGCGCCACCACGGCCCGGCGTGGCCTCTTCGTGGAGGCGGACGGCGGCACGCTGTTCCTGGACGAGATTGGCGACATGGCCCCGGAGCTCCAGGCCCGGCTGCTCCGCGTACTCGAAGACGGAGAGGTGCGAGCCGTGGGCGCGGATGGCTCGCGCACGGTGGACGTGCGGGTCGTGGCCGCGACGCACCAGGACCTGGAGGCACGCGTCAGGGAAGGCCGCTTCCGCGCGGACGTCTTCTACCGACTCAACGTCGTCACCCTGCGGCTGCCGCCCCTGCGCGAGCGCCGCGAGGACATCCCCGCGCTCATCGAGCACTTCCTCCAGCAGGCCAGGGCACGCAACCCGCGCTCCGTGGTGCAGCGCTTCTCCCCGGAGACCCTGGCCGCGCTGGGGGCCCTGCCATGGGAGGGCAACGTGCGCGAGCTGGAGAACCTGGTGCAGCGGCTGGTCGTGCTCGGCTCGACGGAGGTGGTGGACCTGCCGCAGCTGCGTCCCCACCTGCCCTCCGACACCCGACAGGAGAACCACCCGCTGGCCGCGGCGCAGCGCACCATCGTCCCCCTGCGGCAGCTGGAGACGGAGTACATCGCCTGGGCCGTGGCCCGCTGCGGGGGAAACAAGACGAAGGCGGCGGAGCTGCTCGGCATCGACGTCTCCACCATCCACCGGCGCGAGCGCGCGGAGGGCAATCCGCAACGCTGACCTGGGCACGCTGCAACGGTGCGCGGTCCATTGTGGAGGTATCTCAGAGGGACGGGAGCGCGGCATGGGCCTTGTAGATGACACGGGGCATGAACCGAACCCTCTTGTCTCTCCTCGCCGCGCTCAGCCTGGTGGGTTGCGCCTCCAAGCCCAAGACGACCTCCGTCGCGGACCACCTGCCGGACCGGCAGCGCGGCCCCACCGCCACGGCGGCGACGTCCAACCGGACCGTTGATGAAGACGCGGACGCGGCCCGCCGGGCCACGGGCCCGCTGTCCGCCGGGCCGGTGTACTTCGAGCTCGACTCCGCCACGCTGCGGCCCGAGTCCCGCGACATGCTCGCGCAGCTCGCCACCGGCCTGCGGGAGCGGCCCCTGACGCGGGTGACGGTGTCGGGCCACACGTGCGAGTTGGGGACCACGGAGTACAACGTCGCGCTGGGCCACCGGCGCGCGGCCGTGGTGCGCGACTACCTGCGCGACCTGGGCGTGGAGCCCAAGCAGCTCTCCATCGTCTCCTACGGCGAGGAGCGGCCGCTGTCCGAGGCCCACACAGAAGAGGCGTTCCGCAAGAACCGCCGCGCGGAGTTCTCCTTCTCCTCGGCGGAGCGAGCCACGCGCTGAGCCACCGGGAGGCTGTCGGGCCACCCCGGTACGCTGCTCCCGGAATGCGTCCCGGGAACGCCGGGCGCTGGGGAGGGACGGGGAATGGGGAGCAGAATGCGTCGGAGGCCTGGTTACAAGACCCGGCCTTCCGTGGCCACGTTGGCGGAGTCACTGGGGCTGCTGCGGTCGCGAGACCTGGAGGCACACGGTGCCCCACGCAGCCAGCTCAACCTGCTGTGCAACGTCAGAGCCTTGCGAGAAGTCGCGCCCGGCATCTGGGCGCGCTCGGGCGCCATGGTGACGGCGGAGGCCATTGCCACGAAGCGCGTCCCCCGGGGCGTGCTCTGCCTCAAGTCCGCGCTGTGGGTCCACGGACTGTTGCCTGAGTCCTCCGCCGAGGTCTGGATGGCCATCGGCGAGCACGCACGTAAACCCCGCTGGGACCAGCCAACGCTCCAGGTGGTCCGCTTCTCGGGGCGCGCGCAGACCGAAGGCGTCGAGCACCGGCTGTTCTGGGGACTGCCCGTCACCGTCTACGGCGTCGCGAAGACCGTCGCGGACCTCTTCAAGTATCGCAACAAGCTGGGATTCCCCATCGCCGTGCGAGCACTTCGCGACGCCCTCCTCTCAGGGCTCACCACCTCGGACGAGGTCCGGCGCTTCTCGGAAATCTGCCGCGTCACGAAGAGTGTCGGCCCCTATCTCGACGTCCTTGAAGCACGGCGAGGCCACGACATCCAACGCGCGAGACAGGCCTTCCTCGCACGCGAGGAGGCACGGGCGCGGCGCCAGGAAGCGCCTTTTCTCCACCAGGTCGCCGGCCATCCGGAGATTGAAGGCCTTTAACCGGCTTCCCGGAAGCGCCGAAGCCGACGCATGGGCATTCGCGAGCAGGGCCGCCTCGCCCGAAGTGTCCCCACGACCCGACGGGGGCCGGTCGCGCACTCGGAGCTCGCTGTTCGGAAATGTCGGGACTTTTGTGGCGCCAAAACCCCCGACATTTCCGAACAGCGACCTCTCAAGGTTGCTCCGGAGGGGTGCGGCCAGCGCACGTCGTGCGAGTCACTGCCGGAGGTGTCCCCAAGGCAAGGCGTCAGCACCCGCTCCGGCGGTTCAACGCGCGGCCCTGGCCACCGCGCGGACTGACTCCAGGCCATCGAGGAACGCGAGGATGCGCTGCGCGCAGCGCTCCGGCTGCTCCAGCGGCAAGAGATGTCCCGTGCCGGAGAGCGCCTCCGTCTGGGTGTCATTCAGTGTGAGGCGGGCCCGCTCCAGCGCATCGCCTGTCAGCGTGTCGGACTCGCCGCCGCGAATCACCAGGGACGGGACGCTCACGGTGCCCAGCTCCCGCCAGACATCCTTGGGAGACGTCTCGAAGACACGCGCCTCCCAGGCCTTGGGGATGGTCAGCCGGAAGCCACCGCCCGGGGCCTCGGTGAGGCCGTGGGTAATGTAGTCCTGGAAGCACTCCGGGTCGAAGCGCGCGAACAACGCCTTCTTGGCGTAGCTCCGGGCAGCGTCCTCGCGAGCGCCCCAGGCCTCCCGCCGCCGCCTCGCCAGACTCGCGGGAGGCACCCGGCTTCGCAGCCCGAGCAGCGTCAAGGCACGGAGCGCCCATTCCCGCGCCCCCGTGAACAACACCGGGTCCAACGCCACCACGGCCCGGAAGAGCGCGGGCGCCTTCGCGGAGGCGAGCAGCGTCGCCACGCCGCCCATGCTGTGCCCCACTCCCACGATGCCCTGCACGCCCTGAGCACGCAGGGCGTGAATCAGGTCATCGGCCATGTCATCCCAGGTCCGCAGCTCCAGCGGGTCGGAGCCCGGCACGAGGCACCGCGTGCGAAGCGTGAAGACGTGGTAACGCGGCTTCAGGTGCTCGATGAGCTTCCGGTAGCAGCCCGGAGGAAAGCCATTGGCGTGGGCCAGGTGCAGCACGGGACCGGTGCCGCCCCAGTCCTCCATCTGAAGTGCTTCGCGCATGACCTGCCGATTACCCCGGACCGCGGCGGATGTCTTCCGTCACTCGGAGGCGGACCGCCACTGCGGGTGCGCCAGCACGCGCGCCTCGAGGTCGGGCGTGAGCTGCCCGCCATGAGGCGCCCGGGAGGACGAGCGCTTCCATCGCGCCAGCCACCGCTCACCCAGCGGCGCCGCCAGCGACTCACGCCGCGTGGCGCCCACCGTCGTCTCGCCCTTCGTCCCCGTCGACACGCCCGCGCCCACGAAGAACCCGGCCAGCAGCAGCGTCACCCGCGTGGGCGTGGCCGCGCTGTACGTGAGCAGCAACGTCCCCTCCCCGTCCTCGCGGCAGTGCCGGCGCACGCGGGCCAGCACCGCCTCGGTCCACATGTCCGGATTGGACGCCGGGGAGAACGGGTCGAAGTAGACGAGGTCGGCCACGGGCAGCGCGCCGTCCAGGTGCGGCACCGCGTCCCCCAGCAGCAGCCGCCAGCGGAGGCCCTCCGCCTCCCACACCCCGTCGCGCATCAGCGTCTCCGCAGCCTCGCGAAACGGCTGGAGGAAGGGAAAGCCCGCCGCGTCCGCCAGCGCCAACCGCAGCGGCGCCAGGTCCACCTCGAAGCTGACCACCTCCAACAGCCGGCGCTGCTCCACGCCCAGGCTCCTGGCACAGGTGAGCGCGGCCACCGCGTTGGTGGCGGCGCCCAGCCCCACGTCATGAATCACCAGCGGAGGGCCGGGCTGGCGCAGCCGGTCCGCCAGCCGCGCCTGCTCCACATAGAGGCGCAGCGCCTCCTGCCACGGCCCCACGGCGGGGTGCATCACCTCGCCATGGCCCAGGTGCCGCACGGCGCGAGCGCCATTGCGCAGGGTGATGAGCTCGAAGTCGCCGTCGCGCGGGTTGGCGTCGGGCGCGGTGCTCACCCGACCTCCTTCAACGTCACCTCGCGCGCGTTGGCCTCGTCCTTCAAGTCCTTGGGCGTGGCGATGGCCGCCTTCAGCTCGCGGTACACCTGCGCGTACGTGCCTCCCAGGATGCCCTCGCGGATGCGGCCCATCAGCTTCTGGTAGTGCCGGACGTTGTGCACGGACAGGAAGCGCGAGCCCAGGTGGTGCTTGCCCCGCATCAGGTGCTGCAGGTAGCCGCGCGTGTAGCGCTTGCACACGTAGCAGTCGCACTCCGCGTCCAGCGGCTCGTCGGAGAGGCGGAACACGCTGCGGGAGACACGGACGAGCCCGCTGAACGTGTACGCATACCCCTGCTGCGCCATCTTCGTGGGGATGATGCAGTCGAACATGTCCACGCCGCGCAGCACGGCCTCCACCAGGTCCGTGGGCGTGCCCACGCCCATCAGGTAGCGCGGCTTGTCGGCGGGCAGGGACGCGGCGGCGCGCAACGTCATGGACTCGCGCTCCACCTTCGTCTCGCCCACGGCCAGGCCGCCAATGGCGAAGCCGTCGAAGGGGAGCTTCGTCAGGAAGGCCGCGCTCTCGTCACGCAGGTGCGGGAAGACGCCGCCCTGGACGATGCCGAACATCGCCTGCCCGGTGTCCCGCGCCGCCTTCGCCTCCAGGCTGCGCACCGCCCAGCGGTGGGTGCGCTCCATGGCCTCGCGCGTGCCCGCCTCGTCGGTCCGCGAGTCGATGCACACGTCCAGCACCATCATGATTTCCGAGTTGATGGCCTGCTGCATGGCGATGCTCGACTCGGGGCTGAGGAGCTGCCGGCTGTTGTCGTAGAAGCTGCGGAAGTGGGCGCCCTTCTCCGTGATGAGCCGGTCCTCCGGCAGGGAGAAGATTTGGAAGCCGCCCGAATCGGTGAGCACGCCCCCGTCCCACTGCATGAAGGGGTGGATGCCACCGAAGCGCTGGAAGACCTCGGCGCCGGGCCGGAGCATCAGGTGGTAGGTGTTGGCCAGCAGGATGCTGGCGCCCGCCTCCTTCACCTCCTCCATGGCCAGGTGCCGGAAGCCCGCGTGGGTGGCCACCGGCATGAACATGGGGGTCTTGAAGGAACCCCGGCGGGTGTGCAGGAGGCCTGCACGGGCGCCCGTGGGGTCGGTGGTGAGGAGCTCGAAGCGAACGGCCATGGGCCGGCCCTTATACCCGTCACGCCCGGCAGGCACCGCATCCATCTGCCCCGCCCGCTCCCCTCCTGGACAACCGTACAGGCCTCCTGGCATTCCGTCCGAGGCGGAACGCCGCCGGCCGCCCGGCATTCTCCCGCCTCCCCAGCGGTTACAGGGAGTCCTCGCGGTCACCTGCAGAACGCGAAACACCTCACCGCTTTGGCCCACCGCACCATTTCCGCTACAACGCCGCCGCCATGTTCAACGTCATCAACGTCTCCAAGGCCTACGGGCCCAAGAAGCTTTTCGAGGACGTCAACGTCACGTTCTCGCCGGGCCGTCGCTACGGCCTGACCGGCCCGAACGGCGCCGGGAAGTCCACGTTCATGAAGATCCTCGCCGGGGACGAGGAAGCGGACATGGGCAACATCGTCCGGCCTCGCAAGCTGGGCATCCTCCGTCAGGACCACTTCCGCTACGAGGACAACCGCGTCCTCGACGTGGTGCTCATGGGCAACCATGCCCTGTGGGCGGCCATGACCGAGAAGAACGAGCTGCTGGCCAAGTCCGACATCACCGAGGAGGACGGCAACCGGCTGGGGGACCTGGAGGGCGTCATCGCCGAGGAGGACGGCTACTCGGCGGAGAGCGACGCGGCCACCCTGCTGGCGGGCCTTGGCATCGACCAGGCCTTCCACGAAGAGCCCATGAAGCAGCTCACCGGCGGCCTCAAGCTCCGCGTGCTGCTCGCGCAGGCGCTGTTCGGCAAGCCGGAGGGCCTGCTGCTCGACGAGCCCACGAACAACCTCGACATCGACTCCATCCGTTGGCTGGAGAGCTTCCTCCACGACTACGAGGGCGTGCTCATCACCATCAGCCACGACCGGCACTTCCTCAACGCCATCTGCACGCACATCGCGGACATCGACTACGAGGCCATCATCAACTACCCGGGCGGGTATGACGACATGGTCCGGCAGAAGGCGCAGGTGCGCACCCGCGTCGAGTCCGAGACGGCGGAGAAGAAGAAGAAGATTGCCCAGCTCCAGGACTTCGTCGCGCGCTTCCACGCCGGTACCCGCGCCTCGCAGGTGCAGAGCCGCATCAAGCAGATCGACAAGCTGAAGTCGGACGACCTCAAGCGCTCCAACATCGCGCGCCCGTTCATCCGCTTCGACCAGAAGGTGGTCAGCGGCAAGCAGACGCTGATGGTTGAAGGCATCCACAAGTCCTTCGACGGCCAGGAGGTCATCAAGCCCTTCAACGGCCTGGTCTGCAAGGGTGAGAAGGTCTGCGTCATCGGCCGCAACGGCGTGGGCAAGTCCACGCTGGTGAAGATGATCGCCGGCCAGTTGGAGCCGGATGGCGGGAAGATTGGCTGGGGCCACCAGGCCACCGTGGGCTACCTGCCGCAGGACCACCACGGCGTCGTGCGCAAGGGCACCACCTGCTTCGGCTGGCTGCGAGATTTGCACGACAAGCTCACCAACGAGGAGATCTCCGGCGTGCTGGGCCGGATGCTCTTCTCCGGTGAGGAGCGGATGAAGAACACCGACACCCTCTCCGGTGGTGAGACGGTGCGGCTGCTCCTGTCCAAGCTGATGATCATGCAGGACAACGTGCTGGTGCTCGACGAGCCCACCAACCACCTGGACCTGGAGTCCATCGCCGCGCTGGCCGAAGGGCTCCAGAAGTACGAGGGCACCGTCATCGTCGTCACGCACGACCAGGAGCTCATCTCCGAGGTGGCCACCCGCATCTGGTCGCTCCAGGCGGGCCAGGAGGTGCTCGACTTCAACGGGCCCTACTCGGAGTTCGTGGAGAAGCACTCCGACGTCGCCGCGCGCCGCCGGTAGGCCGTCAGACACAGGCGGAACCACGAATCGCCGCCCGGCCCGGGGATGCGCTCCCGGGACGAGGCGGCGATTGGCGTTTCAGTCCGCTTCGCGGCGCTTAATTGGGGTTGGGCGCGCCCAGCGTGGCGAAGTCGATCCGCCAGTCGCCCCGTGTGCCGTTGTCCATGTTGCCATTGCGCTGAAGCGTGTAATCGCGGCCCGGGTAGATGAACGCATCCTCCCAGGCGAACGAGACATCCATGGCCGAAGGGATGGATTCATACGTACACGGCACGCCGCCGCAGTTTGCCGGAGACCACTGCCCTTCGCCCTGAAGCGCCTGGAGCAGCGCCGGGTAGCCCGCGAAGGTGTTGCCCGTCACGACGACCGCCACGCCGTCCTGGGTGACGTCGAAGGCATCCCGGATGCGCAGGGTCCGGTTGCCGGTCCCCACGCCAAACGTTCCGCCCTGGAAGTCCCAGGCGTTGTCGAAGTTCGAGCTGTAGCTCGACGCGGGATACTGCGTCTTGCTGAGCGTCTCGGCGGCCGGCGCGTCCGTCCCCGGCGTCACCCGGTCCGGGTTGAGGTGGACCACGATGATGTCCCCCGCCGCGACCTGTACGTCCGGCAACGTCGCCAGCGTCGAGTTGCCATCCATCAGCGTGGCGCCAGCGGTGGAGCCACCCTCCCGGACGATGAGCTCCACCAGGTCCCTGCCATTGGGGACGTTGGGCGCCACCTCGCTCAGGCGCAGCCGGGCCGCCAGCATGTAGCCAGGGAAGCTCGTCTGGGTGGCCGCCGGATCGAGGAAGAGGCCGCGCATGTCCCGAATCGTGGTCGCCACGGTGATTGTGTACGGCTGGCGGGGCGTCTGGTCGCCGGTGGTCAGCGCGACCACGGTGTCGTCCTCCATCCGGGCCTGCGTGACATTCAGCCCCGGGACGGAGAACTGACTGCCGTTGGCCAGCAGCGATGTCGGGTCGAGCGGCCGGCCGAACCGCACCATCACCGTGTCGCGGCCCGTGGCCCACGCGTTGATGACGCGGGGCGCGGGGCACACGAGCCCCGAGACATCGCTCGCCGTCCACACGGACGGCTGGATGGTGGGCCGCGTCTGCACCCCGTTCATGAACACCCACAGCGGCGACGTCACCGTCAGCGTGCAGCCCGACGTGAGGAACAGGCTGTCACGGAGGGGCTCCACCAGCCGCAGCCGCAGCACGGACGCGGACGACGAACCCGCGGGCACCCCCACCGTCGTGAAGGGCGCCTGGAGATGCCCCGGCCCAGCGGCGGAGAACCCAGGCGAGCCGATGGTGCCGGTGATGGAGATGTACTCGGACTCGTAGGCGGGCAGCGTCCCGCCGATGGTGACGTCCACCTCGCTCACGTCCTGGACGAGCTCCGTCACCGGCGTGCCACTGCCGAGCACGCTGAAGCTGGAGAGGGTCGCGCGCGTCTGGCCATTGACGACGCTCTTCCCGTTCACCGTGACGCGCACACGGTCCCCCACTTGCGGCACCGGAGACAACGTCGACGGGTCCACCGGCACGAAGAGGGCCGGACCGGCCCGCTCCGCCTGGAGGAAGAAGCCCGCCGGGTCGTTCGTCAGGTTGCCCACGCCAGGCTTGAGATAGGTAATCGAGGCGCCGCTGATGACGAGGTTCACCGGGCCGCTCGGCGCGTCGCGCACCGCTTGAATCTGGTCGGACGCCTGCCGGTCCAGGTCGGGCAGGACGTAGGACTCCTGCTTGGCCTGCTCCACGTTGCCCGCCACATCCGTGGAGGCGAAGCGCACCATCAGGCTGCGCGTGAGCGTGAGGGGCCCCGTGTACAGCGGCGAGCCCGCGCCCGGCGCGGAGCCATCCAGCGTGTAGCGCGTCTGGGCGCAGCCCGAGCCGCTGTCACTGCACGCCAGCGTCACGGTGACGGCGTCCTGGTAGACGCCGCCCACGGGCGTGGCGGTCGTCGTTGGAGGCGTCGTGTCCATCGTGTACTGCTCGGTCTTCGCCAGCTCGACATTGCCCACGAGGTCCAGGGAGAAGAAGCGCAGCGTGGTGGTGGCCGCCACGGAGATGGGGCCCGCGTAGCGGGTGCTGGACGTCGTCGGCGCGCTGCCGTCGACTGTGTAGTACGTGCCCGCGCAGCCACTTCCCTCGGCGTCGTCCGTGCAGGACAGGACGACGGACAGCGGGCTCCAGAAGTCACCGCCCGCGGGAGAGGCCGTCGTCGTGGGCGCGGTGCGGTCCTCCACGGAGGTGTCTCGCGTGTACTGCTCCGACGCCACGTCGGAGGTGTTGCCCACCCAGTCCACCGCGAGGAACCGCACGCGGGTGGTGGCCGTCAGCAGCAGCGGCTCCGCGTAGACGGGGGACTCCAGCGAGGGGAGGCTGCCGTTGGTGGTGTAGTGAATCGCGGCGCAGCCGCTGCCCTCGCCGTCGTCGCACGTCAGCGTGACGGCCCGCGACGTGGTGAAGCTGCCGCCCGTGGGCGTCGCGGCGACCTGGGGCGCCTGCGTGTCCACGACGTAGCGGGCCTGCTGCGCCGCCTCCAGGTTGCCCACCCGGTCCACGGAGAGGAAACGCAGCGTGACGGACGTGGTGATGGCCAGGGGCGCCGTGTAGCGCGGCGCGGCCTGCGTGGGCACGCTGCCATCCAGCGTGTAGTGCGTGGCCTCGCAGCCGCTGCCCTCGCCGTCGTCACACGTCAGCGTCACGCTCCGGGGACTGTTGAACGCGCCGCCCGCCGGGCTGGCCACCGTGCTGGGCGGCTCCGTGTCCGCCCCGCCCACCAGCGTGTATGTCGCCGCCCCTGGCGCCTCCGCGTTGCCCGCCGCGTCCAGCGAGTAGAAGCGCACCGTGGTGGTGCTCCCCAGCGTGAAGGGCTCGCGGTACTGCGTGGAGCCGGTGCCCGGCGTGGTGCCATCCACCGTGTAGTACGTGGCCGCGCAGCCACTGCCGCCGCCGTCGTCACAGGCCAGCGTCACCACCACGGAGGTGGTGAAGTCCCCTCCCGCGGGCGTGGCGCGCGTCGTGGGCGGCGTGAGGTCGGTGGCAGGGGGAGGCTTCGGCTCGCCGCCGCCACACGCGACGACGAGTTGTGCCGTGAGGAGCACCACGACGCGACGCAGGGGCCAGGAGGGAATCTGAGACATCGGAACTCCAGGGCGCACGTCATCTGTGCGCCGGGGCAAGCAGGGTGCGAGGGAGAATGTCCGAGGGGGACTGCCAGTGGACGACGTCAGGCACTGTCGTCCAGTCAACGGGGCGCGCACGCTCGCACTGGGGGCGGGCGCTCCGCAAGCCCCCTGCCCCAGCAGCCCGTCCCACCGACAGGGCGCCGCGAGTCAAACGCCACCCGTCGTCACGCGCGAACGCCCCGCTCCCCTCCGCGGCAGGTGGCGCGGAGGGAAGCGGGGCGTGACTGCCCATTCTTCGCTGGGAAGAGAAAGTCGGCCTACCGGGGGGCCGACTTACGCAGCAGGAACAACCCCAGGCCCAGGCCCACGGTCCACTTGATGGCCGCCGCGAGCGGCGTGTCTCGCAGCCTGGGCGGCGGGGACGGCGGACTCGCCAGCGGCCGGCCCGTCACCGGATCCACCGCGGGCTGGAAGCCCGGAGCGCCCGGAAGCGATGCGCCCCCCGCCTCCAGCTCCGTCTTGGTGGCGGACAACGCCTTGCCCTGCGCGGCATCCTTCTGGCCCGGCGCCTTTCCGTCCGGGGAGCGGTGCTCGAGGATGGCGTTGATTTCCGCGCCCAGCAGGACGACCTGCGCGGAGATCCACATCCACAGCAGCATGACGATGACACCACCGATGGCGCCGTAGTTGACGTCATAGCTGCCGAAGTTGGCCACGTACTGGGAGAAGCCCCACGACGCCAGCACCCAGATGAGCACGCCCACCACCGAGCCCGGGGTGATGAAGCGGAACCGCTGCTTCACGTCCGGCAGCACGAAGTACAGCACCGCCCACAGGAACATCATCATCAGGCCCGCCACCGGGAGCCGCAGCCACATGAGCGCGGTGCCCAGCCCGCCGGGGAGCTTGCCGGCGATGACGGGGGTGACGACGACCGCGAACGCCGCGAGGATGGCCACTGCCGCGCCGCCCAAGGTCACCAGCAGCGCGACGCCGCGCAGCTTCCAGATGGGACGCGACTCCGTCACGCCGTAGACCTTGTTGAGCGCCGTCATCAGCGCCACCACGCCCGCGGAGGCCGCCCAGACGGCACCGACGCCGCCCACCGTCAGCAGCCCCACCGGCCGGCTGTCCGCGAGCGCCTCGATGCGCTCGCTCAGGATGGACGTCACTTCCTGGGGCGCCACCCGCGCCAGCTCCTGGATGAGCACCTGGGCCTGGGCGGGCTCGATGAGGAGGCCCGCCAGCGACACCAGGAACAGCAGGAACGGGAACAGCGCCAGGATCACCCGGAAGGTGAGCGCGCCGGCGACGTCCCCCACCTCATCGCGGGTCCACTCGTCCTTCAGCGCCAGAAAGAACTTCTTCCAGCTCATTCCCTTGCCAGGGAGAACCATTCCGCCTCCTCGGAGGTGTTGCGACCGGGGGAACGATGCGCATTCCCCACACCCCAGGCGACCTCCAGCCCCCAGCTTCCCTGCATGCGCCCGCAGGGCAGGCGAGCAGAAACGACCTGGGAGAGGCTTTCCCAGAAATCCCCCCGTTCTCAGGCCACCCCCCTAGGCAGGAGAGCGTTCATTGGCGTACACCATGGGAGGGGGCCGCCGGTCGGTTCCGCCGCGGCCCCCTCCCCCGAGGACGCCATGTTTGTCTCCTGTCTCCTGAGTGTCAGCCTGGCGCTGAGCGCCGGCGCCGCACCCGGAATGCCCCCGGGCCCCCAGGCACCCACTCCTTCGCACACGCTGTGGCTCGTCCAGGCCCTGTACCCAGGACAGGACGCGCTGCTGCAACGCACCGAGGCAGGGATTGCCGCGCTGATACCGCAGGACGTGCAGGCGCGGCAGCTCATCGGCCGGGACGCCCTGGCCACGCACCTGAAGGGCCAGGGCGGAGACCTGCGCTGCGTGTCCGGCGAGGCGCGCTGCCGGGAGCCGCTGGAGGCGTACCTGGAGTCACTGGGCCTGGAGCGCGTGGTGCTGGTGCAGGTGGGCCAGGACGACGCGGGCTACCGCTTCCGCGCCGTCAGCGTCCGGCCCGGCACCGGCGCCCGCGGCCAGGCGGAGACGGCGAACCCGGCGTTCGAGAAGGCCCTGGCCGGCGTGCTGGTGAAGTTCCTGTCGCTCAACGCCACGGTGGTGGCGGAGACGACGCCCGCGGGGGCCACCGTCTTCCTGGACGGCGTGAAGGTGGGCACCACGCCCTTCACCACGGAGGTGCTGCCCGGAGAGCACACCTTCCGCTTCGAGCTGGCCTCGCACCTCCCGAAGGAAGAGACGCGGGTGATGCGCTCGCGCCAGCAGGTGAAGCTGGACGCCGCGCTGGAGAAGGTGCCCGCGCGGCTGGTGGTGAAGGCGCAGCCGGAGGGCGCGGAGATTCGCGTGGACGGCCAGCCGGTGGGGACCACCGCGGTGGACCAGGGCATCCAGCCCGGCACCCGCGTGGTGTCGCTGACGCTGGACGGCTACGAGCCCCACGAGGTGACGGCGGAGATTGCCCCCGGCGGGACGTACACGCTGGAGCACGCGCTGACGCCCACGTCCATGCAGTCCTTCAAGCTGGCCATGCGCCGCCGCGAGGAAGCCACCATGGCGCGGCAGAGCTACCTGGAGGCCTCGTTCGAGCTGCAGCGCCTCACCGGCACGTCGCTTTCGTCCCAGCCGCTGAGCACCTCGGAGGAGCTGGAGGGGCTGCGCACCCAGGACGTGCGCGCGCCGGGCTCACGCAACCTGCGCGGCGTGGGCATCGAATACGGCCGCTATGGCCAGTTCTTCGGCGTCATGTTGGTGGGCGCCACCTACGCCTCCACCGGCGACACGTGGACGCTGGGCATCGACGTGCCGCCTGGCGTGGGCGGCGTGGGGCCGGACGGCATCTCGTCGCTGGACACGCAGGTGCAGGCGGTGTCGCTGCGCGCGCTCCAGCCGCAGCTGCGCTACGTGCTCGGGCCCGTGTCCTTCGCCCTCCAAGCGGGCCTGGAGGGCAGAGGGCTCCTGGTGAAGGAACGCGCGGGTGACGCGGCCGTCTTCAAGGACGGCCTCTATGCGCTGGACCTGCACGCGTCCGGACAGGCCACCGCGCGCATCTACGTGTACGAAGGCCTGTACGCCTCCGTCGCGTACCAGCACAGCTTCACGCTGCTGAAGAAGATTGCCGGAACGAGCAACATTCGCGGAGGGCTGGGCTATGCGTTCTGACCTGCGGCGCCTGACGTGGGCCTGTGTGCTGCTGACGTGTGGCCTCTGCCTGGCAGAGCCCCTGGTGGGGCCCTCCGTCGGCCGGGGTGACGCGCTGCTGGCCGAAGGCACCCGCCTCTACAACAAGCGCAAGCACAAGGACGCGGCGGAGGTGTTGCTCCAGGCCACGCGCGCCAACCCGTCCCTGCTGCCCGCCTACCTGGGCCTGGCCCGCGCGCGCATGGGGGCGAAGGACGTCCCCGGTGCCTGCGCCGCCTACCGCGCCTACGTCCGCAGCGCGCCGGACATCCGGGACCGAGCCAAGGCCCAGCGCGAGCTGGCCCTGTGCGAGCGCAAGCTGAAGGCCGCGCGCCGCAAGAAGCGCAACAAGGTGCCGCCCGACATGACGGCCCGGCACGTGGAGCTGAAGGCCGGCTTCTTCGCCGCGCTGGAGGAAGGCCGGCTGGTGGGCCCCGGCGCCGCGGGCGAGACGCTGCGCACGCTGGTTTCCGAGGGCTACCTGGGCACGGACCTGGGAGACATGGCCGCGAGGCTGAGCGTGGCCTCCCAGGCCACCACCGATGACGTGCACCAGCGGGCCCTGGCCGGAGAGGCGCTCCCCACGGCGCGCCTGCGGGAGTCCGGCGCGCTCTTCGACCTGGCGCGCGACACGGGGGAGCCGTCCGCCACGGCCGCGGCCCAGGCGCCTTTCCTGGAAGGGCTCGCGGCGCTCCAGGAGGGAGACTTCGCCGGAGCGCAGCGCCTGTTCGCCCAGGCCGCCGCCGCGGAGCCCAAGCGCACCGAGTACCGCGTGTGGCGCGCCGCCGCGCTCCAGCGCGCGGGAGACCTGGACGGCGCGCTGACGGTGATGACGTCGGACCTGCCGCAAGATGCGCGCACGGACGTCCTCCGCGCGGCCTCCGCCTGGCGGAAGTCCCCCGAGGCGGGGGCTCGCGAGCTGGAGCGCCTCCTCTTCCAGCGCTACGCCCCGGCCACGCGCTGACGGCGGCCCCCTCCCCTCCGGCCCTGCGAGGACACCATGTCGCTCTTCATCTGCCAGCGGTGCGAGGTCCAACATGAGAAGTGGGACGGCGCCTGTCCGGCCTGTGGTGGCACCGACCTGCTGACGGTGGCGCCGGCCGTGGACCGGATGCTCGGCCGCGTCGTGGCGGGCCGCTTCCGCATCCTCCGGCGGCTGGGCCAGGGCGGCATGGGTTCGGTGTACCTGGCCGAGCAGGTGGGCATTGGCCAGCAGGTGGCGATGAAGTTCCTCAACAGCGGCCTGTCCATGGACCCGGACGTGGCCCGCCGCTTCCTCAACGAGGCCAAGAGCTACGCGCGGGTGGCCCACCCCAACGCGGTGACGCTGCACGACTTCGGGCAGGACGAGGAAGGCAGCCTCTACATCTCCATGGAGTACGTGGAGGGGAATGACCTCAAGAGCCTGCTCGCCACGGGTGGCCGGCTCGCGCTCGACGAGGCCGTGGACATCGTCCTCCAGGTGGCGGACGTGCTCGCCCATGCCCACGCCCGGCAGGTCATCCACCGCGACCTCAAGCCGGAGAACATCATGGTCCGGCAGGGCATGCGCGGCTGGCATGTGAAGGTGCTGGACTTCGGCATCGCGCGAATCACCGACGGCGCGACGCGGCTCACCCTCCAGGGCTCGGTGGCCGGCACGCCGCGCTACATGTCCCCCGAGCAGGCCATGGGCCTGGACGTGGACGCCCGCGCGGACGTGTACGCGGTGGGCATCGTCCTCTTCGAGCTGCTCACCGGCCGGCAGCCCTTCGACGGCACCAGCATCTCCGAAATCATGCAGAAGCAGGTCCACCAGCCCATGCCGCGACTGGCGCAGGCGGTGGCGGACCTCCAGCACCCGGCCGTCGACGCCGTCATCCAGAAGGCCACCGCGAAGCGCCGCGAGGAGCGCCACGCCACCATGGAGGCCTTCGCGTCGGACCTGGTCAACGCGCTGCCCACGCTCACCAGCCGCCGCGCCGTCAGTGGAGTCAACCCCGCCGTCACGGGCGGCCCGGAGCCAGCGCGCCCGGCGACGCTCCTCTTCGGCGCGGAGGGCTCCGAGGCCACGCTGGTGCGCGCCGCCCCGGCGGAGGCCGCGCCCGTGACGGGCACCTCGCCCATTCCCCTGACCCAGCCCGTCTCGGGCACCGGGCTCCGGGTGGGGCCGGAGGGCTTCAACAAGACAGCGCACGCGGCCTCTCCCTACGCGGAGCCGAAGCGCTCGAAGTCCGGCGCGGTGCTGGGGCTGGGCATCGCGGGCGTCCTGCTCCTGGGCGGCGTGGGCGTCGTAGCCTTCCGGGGCGGAAGCGGTGACGACGTGAAGGCTGGAACCCTGGTCCCCGTCAACGTCCCCGCGCGGCCCACGCCTCCCGAGGCCCCGCCCGCCGCGGACACGGGCGCGTCACCTCACGGCGCGACGGGAGCGGCGGAGGCGCCCCCAGACGACGTCGCGACCCGGCAGCTCAAGGTGCTCGCGGCGGGACAGGCCATCGACATCAACAATGACTTCAACGAGGGCCGGCTGGACAGCGCGATGAAGCGGCTGGCACAGGCACGGAGCCTGGGGCTGGAAGCCGTGGAGCCCGAGCTGGCGACGCTCGCGAGCAAGGTGGAGGACGCCTCGAAGCGCATGGCCCGCGCCCGCGCCCTGGAGAACGACGGCAACTGCGAGCCGGCCATCGCGCTCTACCGCGCCCTGAGGCGCGACCATCCGCACCTCGTGGAGGCCCAGCGGGGCATCCGGCGCTGCCAGGAGATGCTGCCTCCAGAGGTATCCGACTGAACGGTCAAGGCGCGGCCGGCACCTGCCCTGGCGCCATCACGCGGATGAGGACGTCAAGCATGGTGGCCCAGCCCTGCTCCGTCTGACGCGTGTACTCCGCCCACTTCGCGTCCATTTCATGCGTCAGCGTCAGCTCGCAGCCGGTGGCGCGCGGGGAGATTTCCACCGTCACTCGGCTGAGCGCGTCCTCCTCCTTGTCGATGTGCCAGGTGAAGACGAGCCGCCGAGGCCGGTCGATTTCCAGGTACGTGCCCACGTGGTCGAGCTCCTCTCCGGCCCGCCGCACGAAGAACGAGAACTTGCCGCCCACGCGCGCGTCGATGGCGAGCCGCAGCACCTCTTCGTCGCGGACCGACGCGCCTATCATCCACTGGCCCACCATCTCCGGATTGAGCCAGGCGTCGAACACCCGCTCGGGCGACGCATTGAACTGCCGGGTAACGCGAACCTGGACGCTCTGCGCAGCGGACATGGGCTTTCTTCCCTCCAAGGGCCGGAGAGGCCTTTGCTAAACTACTTGGTTCAACATATTCCTGGACGTGGCCATGCACAACCGGCTGGTTGACCTTCGTCACGGGTGAGCCTTCGGACGTATCTGCCAGCATCGCCCCCTCGCTCGGGCACATGAGCCGGGCGGCTCATGTGCCCGAGCGAGGGGGCGGCGCTGGCCGATACGTCCGAAGGCTCACCCGTGAAGAAG
>NZ_JABXEP010000065.1:0-44492 GCF_013372605.1 Myxococcus sp. AM009 | reverse complement strand
ACCTCAACGTGCTGGTGCGGCCCCCTCCGCGCCCCCGAACCAGCCACGCAGGAAGAAGGCGCCCACCGTGGACAGCAACAGGGGGATGAGGAATGCGGGCCGCACCAGCACGTTGAGGTAGCCCGGCCGCGCCCGGCCTCGCAGCGTCAGCAGCACGAACGCCAGCAGCGCCAGCGCCCAGTACAGCGGCGGCCACCGCGCCGAGCCCCCGCCGCGCAGCGACGCGAGCGACGCCTCCGCGTTGAGCAGGCCGTGGCCGTACTGCTCGCTCCACGCCTGGTCCGCCGACTTCTTCGCGCCCGCGTAGAGGGCCTGCTCCACCTCGTCCGGGCCCTTTGCGCCGGCGGCGTACAGCATCGCCGACACCGCCGCGACGTGCGGCGTGGCCATGCTGGTGCCTTGGTAGGACGCGTAGACGAAGCGCGAGACGTCGCGCGGGTCCAGCGTGTTCTGGAGGATGCCCCCCTGGTCGCCCCGGCGCTTGTCACCACCCGGCGCGGCGATGTCCAGCTCCTTTCCGTAGGAGGAGTACGGGGCCAGCACGCCGTCCGGCCCCACGGCCGACACCGCCACCGCGCCCGGGTAGGCCGCGGGGAACTCCACCGTCGCGCGCCCGCCGTTGCCGGCCGCGGCCACCACGGTGACGCCCTTCTTGCGCGCGTACTCCACCGCGCTGGCCATCACCTGCGAGTACGCCCCGCCACCCAGGGACAGGTTGATGACGTTCGCGCCCTTGTCCGCCGCGAAGCGAATGGCGTCCGCGATGTCCGCCGTGTTCCCGCCACCGAAGTGGTTGAGCACCTTGACGGGCATCAGCGTCGCGTCGAAGGCCACGCCCGCCACGCCTTCACCATTGTTGGTGGCCTGGGCGATGGTGCCCGCCACGTGCGTGCCGTGCCCGTGGTCGTCGTTGGCGTGTTCGTCGTCGTTGACGAAGTCGAAGCCCTTCACGAACTTCACGCCCTTGAGGTCCGGCGCCTGCTTGAAGTCGCCGTGGTCCTCGTACGCGATGCCGGTGTCCAGCACCGCCACCACCACGCCCTTGCCCCGGTTGCGCTCCCAGGCCTTGGGCATGTCGATCATCCGCAGGTTCCACTGCTGCGCGAAGTGCGGGTCGTTCGGCGTGAAGCTGGCGCGGACCTCCATCAGCGGCTCGGCGGCCTCCACGGCCGGGTGCTGGCGGATGCGCTCGAGCACCCCGTCCACGTCGTCCACGCCGACCGCCACCGTGAGGGCCTCGTCGGCGCTCTCCACGGAGTTGAGCTCCAGGTCGACGCCCCAGTCGGCCTCCCAGGCGTCGAACTCCGCCTTCGTCGTGCCGTCCTTGAAGTCCACGACGATGGCGCTCGCCACCACGTCCCGGGCGTCGAGCGTTCGCAGATTCGCGGGGGGAGGCGTGTCCTGCTCACGAGAAGCGGGCGCACAGGCGGCCGTCAGCGTCAGGGCCAGCGCCGCGCCACCCAGGGTCCATCGCACCATCCGCATCAGGCCACTCCTTGAGAAACGAAACACGCGTCTGGAAGACCCCTACGAACGAACGTCGCGACGATTGGGTCTGCACCGACAGTCTGGATGTCCCCTCTCCCTGCGTGCAAGGGCGGCAAGGAGGAGAAACGTGAAGAAGTACGATGGTTTGCGCTACACCGGTCATACGCCGGAGAGCCGCCGCAGCCAGGCCGCGACGGCCCGGCCGACCTGAGGAAGGTTCCGCTGGAAGGTGGGACCGGCATCGTCGATGACCTCTAAGTCGCCCCCCGTCCGAGCGACAGCGGCGGAGACGGCGGCCCGGGGCAGCCGGGTGTCCTCCTCGCCCTGTACCACCAGGAGCGGGCACGTCACCCGGGACAGGACCTCCGGCGCCACCAGGGCCGGGGCTACCAGACACAGGCCGCCCACGGCGGGGTACTTCGCCTGAAGCGCCAGGGCCACCTGAGCGCCCCCGTGGAGCGACGCCACGGCCAGCGCGTGGGTCCCCGCGTTCTCCAGGAGCATCCGCATGGCGGCCTCCGCGTCCGCCAGCAACTCCAGGTCCCGGCCCCGCTTGCCCTGGCTGGCCCCCACACCCCGGTGGTTGAAGCGCAGCGTCGGAAAGCCCGCGTTCGCCACCGCCCAGACGAGCTCCGCCGCGATGACGTGGTCCATCCCGCCCCCCTCGTCCGGCCGGGGCGGAATCACGAGCAGCGGCGGTACCCGGCTCCCTCGGTGCGTGGTGCCCTCCATGACCTCCGAACCCACCGGCACCAGCGTCGCGCGCTCGAGGAACTGACCTTTCTGGACCATGCCCCACCTTAATCCCTCCCCCCTCGCGTGGCCGCCCACACGCGGCGTCCGACAAGAACCCACACACGATTTCACGCAAAATCTCCGCCAGAAGGAAACTTCCAGGTGGATTCGAGGACAATGCGGAAACACCCCCAGATTCCGCAGGAGCCCCCACCTCATGAGCACCATCCAGCGCGGACGGAACAGCATCGCGCAGACCTCCCGCAGCACCGCCGACCGTGTTCGTGGAGGTGGCTCACCTGCCACCAACACCGTGCAGCCTCCCGTGACGGGTGGCGCCGCTCAGCGCGGCGTCGTGGTGGATGGCTTCGACAGCCGCTCCGCGCAGACGCGCGCCGTGGGTGGCGTCTTCACCGCGCCCGCGGGCTCCAAGGACAAGGTCTTCGACGGCAAGCTGGTGGGCGCCGGCGGCCAGACGTTCGAGCCGAACACGCCGCTCAACCAGGTGCCCGCCTTTGTTCCGGCGAACAACCCGAACGCCACGGCGACGGTCGTCTACGTCAACGGCATCAGCACCAACAAGGACGGCCAGGCGCGCGAGCTGCAGGCCATCGCGAACAGCACCGGCATGCGCACCCTCGGCGTGCACAACGCCACGTCCGGGATGATCGCCGACGTCATCCAGGCCGCGAAGGACAAGCTGAACAAGGGCAAGAACCCCGCGGTCGACTCGCTGTCGGACATCGTCTACTCCGAGCTGAAGGCGGGCCGTGACATCCACCTGATGGGCTACAGCCACGGCGGCCTCATCACCTCGCGCGCGCTGAAGGATGTCGGCAACCGGCTGCGCATCGAAGATGGGATGTCCAAGGCGCAGGTGGAGCAGCTGCTCAGCCGCGTCAACGTGGAGACCTTCGGCGCGGCGGCGGCCACCTACCCGGACGGCCCCAACTACGTGCACTACGTCAACAACAAGGACGCGGTGCCCGTCATCTTCGGACAGGGAAGCAAGGGTTGGACGCCGGGCGACCTGTTCCGCGACGCTGGCAAGGGCGCGCAGGTCCACCACTTCTCCGAGGGGGGCATGTTCAGCGGCGCCCACTCGCTGACGGAGACGTACCTGAACCACCGCGCCCCGTTCGACGAGGCCCGCACCGGCAACTTCTGAGCCGCCCTCTCCCAACGGGAGACAGCAGAGGCCACGAGGTTCATCACCTCGTGGCCTCTTGCGTTTCAGCCCTGGAGCGCGGGCGCGCTACACGGACTGCAGCACGTAGAACTTGAGGTACTTCCCCTCCGGGAACTGCAGGCGCACCGGGTGGTCCGGCGGCTGGTAGCGCTCCTCGACGAGCGCCAGGTCCACGCCCGCCTTGAAGCCCGCCTCGCGCACCGCGCCCATGAAGTCGTCCGGAGTCACCCGCGCCGAGCACGACGCCGTCGCCAGCAGCCCGCCCGGCCGGAGGAGGGCCAGCGCCTGCCGGTTGAGGGACGCGTACCCGTCGATGGCCGCCTGCACCGCGCGCTGAGTCTTGGCGAAGGCGGGCGGGTCCAGGATGATGAGGTCGAAGGTGCGGCCCTCGTCCTTGAAGGACTGGATGATCTTGAAGACGTCCGCGGCCAGGAAGTCGTGCTTCTCCGCGGCGAGGCCGTTGCGCGTGAAGTTCTCCCGGGCCAGCGCGATGGCGTCCGGGTCCTGATCCACGGAGAACACGCTGTTGGCCCCGCCCAGCGCCGCGTTGACGGAGAAGCCGCCGCTGAAGCTGAAGCAGTTGAGCACGTCGCGGCCCTTGCCCAGCCGCCGGATGAGGTAGCGGTTCTCCCGCTGGTCCAGGAAGAAGCCCGTCTTCTGCCCCTTCCAGGCGTCCACCATGAAGGTGGCCCCGCGCTCGCGGATGGGAATCAGCTCCGGGGCCTCGTGGCCGTAGAGCATCTTCCCGGAGCCGCGGCCCTCGTCCTCGTCGACGTCGTCGCGGCCCACCTCGTCGCGGCCGATGATGCCCTTGAGCCCGGGCACGCCGGCCTTCAGCGCCTCGATGAGGAGCGGCCGGTATGGCGTGAGGCCCGCGGAGTACAGCTTCATCACCGCCCAGCCCGCGTACAGATCCACCACCACGCCCGGCAGGCCGTCGCCCTCGCCATGAATCAGGCGGTAGCTGTCCGTGTCGGTGAGGTCGATGAGCGCCGTGCGCTCGGACAGGGCCTGACGCACCCGCCGGGTGATGAAGCCCGCGTCCACGGTGTCGCGGGGGTCGCGCGTGAGCACACGCACGGCGATGGCCGAGTGCGGGTCATAGTACCCGCGCGCCACGAACTTCCCGTTCTCCGTCAGGTCCACCACGCTGCCGGCCGGAATCCTCGGTACGTGCTCCAGCGCCTTGCGGAACACCCACGGGTGCCCCGCGCGCAGGTGGCGCCCCAGCCCGCGCGCCAGCTCCAGCTTCACGACATTCACGGTGTCACTCCTCACGAGCCGCGCCGCGGCCCCTCCGGGCCAGGATGGCGCGAGCCAGTTCCTCGAAGCCCCGCCCCTCGGGCGCCCGGGTGATGAAAGCAGGTGGTGCCTCGATGCGGTCCAGGACGGCCCGCACGTTGGCCACGCCCACGCCCAGTCCAAAGGCGGCGAACATCGGGGCGTCGTTGAAAGAATCCCCCGCGTATACATAACGGCCGTCACGCGGGTCCAGCCGTTCGCCCCACGCCGTCCGCGCGAAGCGCCGCGTGGCGCTCAGCTTGTCGAAGCGCCCCAGCCAGCAGTTGATGTGGACCGACGAGCGCACGGCCGTCACGCCCCGGGCCACCAGCAGGGACTCGATGCGATCCGCCCCCGCGGCCCCCAGGCGGGCCTCCTCGTTGTAGTCCACCGCCAGGTCCACTTCCGTGTACGCGCTGTCCATCGACAGCCGCGCGCCAGGCACCTGCTTGAGGACCCGGGCCACCTCGGACTGGAGCCGCCGCCGGTTGGCCACCCGCTCCGCCGGCGCCTCCGCGTAGACCTTCCGCAGCCGGCCGTGCGCGCCCTTCAGGAAGAACAGGCCGCCGTTCTCAACGATGACGCCATCCACGGGGAGCTGCCGCGCCCAGGCCTCTCCCCAGCCCGCCGGGCGGCCGCTCACCAACACCACGCGAAGACCCGCGGACGACAGGCGCTCCAGCGCCCGCACCGTGCCCGAGCGCAGCTTGTGGTCCGTGGTCAGCGTTCCATCCACGTCCGTGAAGACGCCCTCCACGCGGGACAGGTCGGCCTCGCGAAGCGGGCGCGGGACTCGCGCGTTCATCACATCACGTCCAGGCCGGCGAGCAGCCCCTGGAAGGTGACGATGGTGGACCGCAGCTCGTCGGGCGGGAGCTGGCCCACCTGGAGCTTGCGCGCCTTGCGCAGGAAGGCGTCCAGCTCCGTCGCGCGGCCGTAGAGGGACTGGCCGCTGCCGGCCGCCTCGGCCAGGGCCCGGGCCGCGCCCGCGGGGTCCGAGCCCACCAGCGCCATGGCGCGCTCCAGCCGGACACCGCACGACGCCCATACCTCACGGTCATGGATGATGAGCAGCTGCCGCTGGTTCACCGCGGACAGGCCTTGAACAAAGGTGTCCAGGGCCTCCACCACCGCCACCAGCTCCGCGCGGGACGGGTTCGGGAGGATGGCCAGGCGGCCCACCTCCGCGCGCATCTCCACGACGTGCCGCTTGTCCTGCGCGCGCAGGTTCCGGTACGCGGCCGTGCGCCCGAAGGCGTCCAGCTCCGTCTGGAGCTGCTGGGCATTCCACTGCACGTCCTGCGCCTCCGCATCGCGGACCTTCTTCAGGCGCGCGGTGAGGATGCGGCCCAGGTCGGCGGTGATGGCGCGGACCGTCACCGCGGCCTTCACCTCCGCCGCGTAGCCCGGCACCACCTGGGCCCGCGTCACCTCGCCCAGGAGGCTCGCCGACTCGAACACCAGGTTGCTCATCTGCTCGCGGAACCGGGCGCGGACGCGCTGGACTTCCGCCAGCAGCGTCCACCGGTCGCTCACCACCGACGGGTTGCGCATGGCCTCGCCCAGCTGGGTGATGCCCTGGGCAATCTGGCTCATCGCCTCCTGGAGGATGCCGACGGGGGCCTGCGTGCTGGCGCCACCCGGGGACTGCGCGGGGAACTCTTCCCGGATGACGTTGAGCAGGCCGTTGACGTCCATCACCGTGTCGCGGATGACGGGCGCCATCTCCTCCCACAGGGAGAGGTCCGGGGAGGAGTCCACGACGGGCGCCTCGTACCGCACCAGGTCGAGGTCGCTCAGCCGGGAGATGGCGTGCGCGGTGGCGACGTACACCTTGCGCAGGCGGCCGGCGAACGCCGGATCCGGATGGGACTGGAGGATTTCTTCGAGCCTCGCGGACAGCGAGGCCTGGGGGGTCTCAGCGGCTTCAGACACGGGTGTCACACTCTAGCGCTCGACTTCCGCGCGGGGGAGTTCTAGCACTCGCCTGCGGGCCATGCCGCTGGCTTGGGAGCGCTACGGGATGATTCAGGTCTGTCTTGTGAAGGACGGTCAACTTCTCACCGGTGGTGAAGAGCTGCTGGGCGAGGAGGGCCGGAAGTGGATCGACGTCCTTCATCCGACCGAGGAGGTGTTGGCCCGGCTGGCCGCGCGGTTCGGGCTGCACAAGCTGGCCGTGGAGGACTGCCTCCACCTGGACCAACGGCCCAAGCTGGAGGAATACCCCAACCACCAGTTCGTCGTCCTCCAGGGATTCTCCGTCACGGGCAAGGACATCTGCGAGCTGACGTTGCACGAGCACCACTACTTCCTGGCGAAGGACTGGCTCATCAGCGTCCACGAGCTCCCCTTCACCGGCCACGACACGGTGTTGCGCCGCGTGAAGGACGACCCGCAGGCGACGCTCATCCGCGGGACGGACTTCGTCTTCTACATGCTCGCGGACACGCTGGTGGACGCGCAGTTCCCCATCCTCGACGCGTTCAGTGACGAGCTCGAGGACCTGGAGGGTGCCATCTTCGAGAAGCCGGAGAAGTCCCACCTGCACCGCATCTTCGCCCTGAAGCGGATGCTGGTGACGCTCCGGCGGGTGCTGTCGCCCCAGCGCGACGTGGTGGGCCTGCTGTCCCGGCGCGGCATCCCCCATGTCCACGAGAAGACGACGCTCTACTTCCGTGACGTGTACGACCATCTGGTGCGGCTGTACGAGCAGATTGATGCCGGGCGCGACATCATCGGCAACGTGATTGATGGCTACCTGTCCATGGTGGCGAACAAGACGAACGACATCTCCAAGCAGCTCACCATCTTCGCCACTATCTTCCTGCCGCTGTCCTGCATCGTCGGCTTCTTCGGCCAGAACTTCGACCGGCTCTACACGAACGGCGCCTGGTACTTGATGTGGGCGTCGATTCTCGGGCTGCCGGTGGGGATGATCTTCTGGTTCAAGCACAAAGAGTGGCTCTGACATTTCCGCGAGGAGAGGAAACATGCTGACCGTCACCGTGGATGGCGTCCCCCTGCACTACCAGGACGAGGGCAAGGGCCTCCCCGTGCTGCTGCTGCATGCATTTCCGCTCAACGGCAGCGCGTTCGACAAGCAAGTGAAGGCGCTGTCGGGGCGCTACCGCTTCATCGTCCCGGACATCCGGGGCTTCGGTGAGAGCGCGCTGGGCGACGGCCCCACGGAGATGTCCCGCATCGCGCGTGACGTGCTGGCGCTGCTGGACGCGCTGAACCTGGACACCGTGGTGGTGGGCGGCGTGTCCATGGGGGGCTACGCCGCCATGGCCCTGCTGCGCGAGGACGCGGGCCGCGTCAGCGGGCTGGTGTTGATGGACACGCAGGCCACCGCGGACGACGCGGAAGGCAAGGCGCGGCGGGAGACCTCCGCGAAGCAGGCGCTGGAGTCCGGCGTGGAGCCCATCATCCAGGCCATGCTTCCCAAGCTGGTGGCCTCGGGACCGGACTCACCGGTGGCCCAGGAAGTGGCCGCGTTGATGCGCACGGCCTCGCCCGCGGGGGTCGCTGCCGCGCAGCGCGGCATGGCCCTGCGTCCGGACAGCAAGGACATGCTGGCGCGGTACGCAGGCCCGGCACTGGTCGTGGTGGGAGAGCACGACACGCTCACCCCGCCAGCCAAGGCGAAGGAGATCGCCGGACTGATTGCCGGGGCGAAGCTGGAGGTCATTCCGGAGGCGGGGCACCTGGCCAACCAGGAACAGCCCGATCGGGTCAACGCCGTGCTGGAGGCCTTCCTGACGTCGCTTCAGGGGCCCAGCGCTTGAGTGAAGGCTGGTGGCTCGCCGTGCCCCATGCGAGCATGCGGGCCGGACGTTCCAGCCCGTTTCCGCCGAGGGTGCCGTGGACCGCATGCATCTGAAGGACGTCGAGGACCGCGACTCCGATGGCCACTACGGCCGGCTGATTCGCATGGCCCGCGAGGTGGGCTCGCCCGTGCCGCAAATCTGGCACCTGTTCGCCTACAAGCCTCGGCTGGGCGAGGCCCTGTCCCGCTTCACCCATGAAGTCATGCGGGGCCCTTCCCCGCTGTCGCCCGGACTGAGAGAGCTGATTGCCGCGTATACGTCGCGCGGCAACCAATGCTTGTTTTGAACGGGCTCTCACGCCGCGGTCGCGGCGGAACTGCTGGGCAATCCCGACATGGTGAAGACGGTCCTGGAGGACGTGGCGACAGCCCCCATCTCCGAGGCCGAGCGGGCCCTCTTTGCCTTCGTGGACACGCTCAATCACCGCGCGGCGCAGGTGGGACGGGAAGACATCGCGCGCTTGAAGGACGCCGGGTGGACGGACGAAGCCGTCTTCGACACCGTGACGGTGTGCGCGCTCTTCAACTTCTACAATCGCTGGATTGACGGCACCGGCGTGCAGGACATGCCCGCGGAGATGTATCAGCGCAGCGGGCAGCGGATGGCCGCCGCAGGCTATGCGCCGCCGCCACCCGCGAAGCCCGAGGAGTGACGCCGCCGCGTGAGCGCTCAGCGGCGATGCTTCCGCTGGGCGGCTTCGAGGACGGAGTCCTTGAGCAGATAGCCGAATCCGGCGTTTCGCAGGCGGAGGGCCAGGTCGCTGGCCGTGGTGCGCAGGCGCTCCGCCGTGACCTCCAGATGCCAATCGCACTGGGCAAGCTGTGACAAGAGGTAGGCCCGGCGTGTCTGGGCCGCCGACAGGCGATACGTCTTGAGGTACTCCAGGGTGCCGTTCGGACCGACGATGGCCTCGCCGATGTGGTTCTCCTCGGCCGGGTCCAGCGAGCTGTGGAAGCGCTGGAGGAGAAAGCCGCCCGCCTTGTAGACACGGGTGGACGTCATGCTGGCGCCGAAGAGGCTCCCGGCCATGAAGCCGTGGAAGTCGGCCCAGTCCTGGCGCATGCGGTGCACCTCGTTGCGCAAGTCCTCCAAGCTGGACACCCGCGCGTCATCCAGGGTCAGCCCCAATTCGGGCGCGTCCCCCAGGAATCCGTACTGGAGCAGCAGGTCGCCATAGAAGTCCTCCACCAAGGTCCTGTGGAGCGCGCGGTAGTCGTCCGGGTGCGCGACGACGAAGGCCGACAACAACACGTCCGCGTTGAACAGCAGCAGGCCCACCTGCCGCGGATGGATTTCGAAGGTGCGCAGCGCCCCGTCCAGCATCGGCGAAACCCACCCGGGGACCGCGCTCTCGAAGCGAGGGTCCAGGCCTCGCGCGAGGCCCTCGCGGGAATACTCGGCCCAGGCAATCTCCGGCCCGCCGAACTGCAGGGACAGGAAGCCCTCCATCGCCAGATGCAACGGGAGCATCCGGAGCTGGCGGCGGTCCTCCCGGTGCACCATCCGGTGCAGCAGCCGGATGGAGAAGGGGCCGGCCTTCAGCCGCTTCCCGTCCACGGCTTGCAGCTGCGCTCCATAGACGGCTTCCGCCTGGCGGTTTCCCCACGTCATGACCAGGCCGTGAGGGACATACGAGATGTACTTGAGGCCAGGCTCCTTCAGCCCGCCCTTCACCGAGACGACCGCGGCCACGTCGTCGTACGTCCGCAAGGTCATGCGGAGGTCGCCGCGCACCTCGTCCCTCAAGACAGGCACCAACCGGATGCCACCCCAGACCTGCGAGGGCGCCAACCGCAAGCCCGCGGGCTCCAGCCGCTGAATGAGCCGTGCGTCCGTCATGATTCGCCCTCCTCCGCCAGCGGCGCATCCTGACGGCGCCCCTCGTCGTGGACCTGCCGGCCCCCGGCGTCCCGCTGCAACATCGCGCCCACGCGCGACGCGAGGTAGGCCTCCAGCTCGGAGAGCGACGCCGCCCCCTCCGCGAAGCGCGCGAAGCCCAGCACCGTGGGCACGTCCTCCGCGTCCCGGACGCCCACCGTGGGCACGGCCGCACCGAAGGAACGGGGGGCATACCCCTCTGAGTCGAACACCGGATTGACGTGGACCAGCGCAGTGCGGTGCTCCGGGTCAAGCTTCGAGCGGAACACGCGCGTCAGCTCGGCCACCGCCCTGGGCGGGTCATTGTCGTAGCCATCGGAGACGATGACCACCAGGTCGGCGCCCCAGGCCAACGCATCCAACAGCGGCGTGGCGATGTCCGTCTGCCCTCGTGCACTGACCAGCAGCGGCTCCTCCACCGGGCACGTCCACCACGCGCGGTACTCCCGGGCGGCCGCGGACAGCAGGTAGTGCGTGGCCAGCGCCACACCGAGCGGCCGGCGACGCTTCTCCAGCGACCCGGACGACGAATAGCTGTTGTCCAGAATCGCGGCCACCCGCTGCAACGGCGACGGGGCCCTGCGCAGGACGCGGGCCGCGGCCTGCTCCAGCGCGGCGTGCAGCTCCGCGTGGCGCTCCCTGCGCACCTCCGGAGACAGGGCCAGGACATACAGCGCCAGCTTCGTCAGGGAGGCCCGCCCCAGCTCCACCGGGGGCGGCGTCCCGCGCGCGCGCGCCGCGGATTCCTGCAGGCGCAGGCGCTCCGCCGCCGTGAGGCGCGGCTCGATGCGCTGGAGGAACACCTCGCGGGAGATGCCATGCTTCACCGCCAGGCCCTCCGCCACCGTGTAGGGCAGCTCGTAGAGGGCCTCGTGGGTGTAGTGCGCGCGGCGAAAGGTCTCCAGCAAGGGCTGGGTGAAGGCGCGCTTCTTCCAGCCGCGGAAGAGGAACGGCCCCAGCTCCCCTTCCAGCTTCAGGTGCCCGTGGGACACGGCGGCGCGCAGCTTGGAGCGGTACTTCACCGCGTCAAAAACCAGGTTGGCGCGGCCGTGGACGTAGTCCCGGGCAATGGCCCGCGCCCGGCGGTTGTTGATGCGCCGGCCGCGCAGGGACTCCAGGACACGGAAGGCCCGCTGGGGCGGCAGGGCGCGCAGCGCGGCGGCAATGAGCGCGCCCTCCTCCGCCTTGTCCCGGACATCCGCCGGGCTGCCACTGGCGAGCAGGTTGAGGATGATCTGCGCCTGATTGAAGTGGTTGATGCCCGCAGCGAGTGTCCGCGCGTAGAGCCGGCGGTAGTTGCCCAGGATGTACTGGTGCAGGAACTCGATGGAGACGGACTGGCCGCGCGCGTCGCCGTAGAACTCCCGCTGCCCCGTGCAGGAGAAGCAGGCGTTGACGAACATCACCAGGTCTTCACGGGCGACCTGCTCGCCGCGGACTTCCGCCAGTGCGGCCATCGTGTGCACGTCCTCCCCGGGCACCCGGGCTTGGGAAAGCAAGCGCCGCTCGGGGAAGAGTGAAACGACCGCGGGTCAGGCTCCAAAGGCTTGAATCGGAAGTCGCATCGGAGTCCCGCGAGCGGCGCTCCGAGGCTACCACACGATTCGCGGCGAGGGGCCTGACACCCCGCTCAGCACCCACCTCAGGGCTGGCACGTCACCTGACTGTTCTCCACGGTGCAGGCGGAGCAGGTGGCCGTCTCCGTCAACACGCCCTGACGGCACTCCAACACGGCCTGGCCGTCCGCACGGCACAGCCCCGTGCCCTCGGCGCTGGACGCGCAGGCGTCCCCCGCGACGTTGTTGGACGTATCACACCGCACGGACTCCGACGTCTCACGGCAGCCCAGCGGGCCCCGGCAGGGCAGCTCACGCCAGGCGCCACCCCGGCACTCCAGCGCCAGCACCCGCTCCTGACAGACGAAGCCGCCCCCGTCGCAGTCGCCTCCCGCGCTCGGGCCACAACCAGCGAGGAGCAGAGAGCCAACCAACGGGACGAGTGCGAGAAGTGAGCGGTTCATGGGCACCAGCCAATATTTCGAGCGTCCCGTCGCCGGTCAACCACCCAGTGTCTCCTGGAAGAAACGGCGGAAGTTTCCACCCATGACGCGTTCCACCCAGGACGGTGGATGGCGGCGAAGCAGCGCCTCGGTGAGCAATGGCAACCCGGTGACATCCTTCATGCCGCGGGGGAGCGGCACCATGCCGTCGTAGTCGGAGCCCAACCCCACCCCGCCCTCCCCCATGACGTCCACGGCGTGCTCGATGTGCCGGACCACGTCATCCACGGTGTCACCGCCCAGATAGACGGGGGCGAAGATGATGCCCACCACCCCACCCCGGTCCGCGATGAAGCGCAGGGATTGGTCGGAGAGGTTGCGCCAGCCGCCGCCCGCCGCGCGAACGCCCGTGTGCGAGCAGAAGAACCGGACCGAGGGGTGGGTGAAGAGGTCCTTGAGGGTGGACTCCGAGGCATGCGCCACATCCACGCTCAGGCCCAGCCGGGCCATCTCCTCCATGACCTCCTGCCCCAGCGGCGTCAGGCCCCGGTTGCCCATCATCGGAAAGGAAGAGCCTCCCAGGTCGTTGTTGGACAGGTGGGTGAGGCCCATGAAGCGCACCCCGCGCTGGTGGAGCTCCGCCAGGCGCGCCACCTGGCCTTCAATGGCGTGCCCTCCTTCCACGCCCAGCACCGCGGACAGCCGCCCCTGGGCGAGGTTGTCCTCCAACATGGCGCCAGTGGTGGTGATGCGGGCGGCGTCCCCTGAGCGCTCACAGAATGAAGCCATCTGCTCAATCTGCCAGAGCGCCCGGGTCCACTCGCTCGCCCGGGCGTCCCGGGGCCACCCACGCCACGCGGCGAACACGGGGAAGCCTCCGATGAAGGGAAAGCCCCGGGTGACGATGGTGAAGCACTGCAGCTTCACCCCCGCCTCCCGCAGGCGGGGGAAGTCCACGTGGCCCTCTTCAGAACGTGCACACAGGTCGCGGTTCCACATGAGGGAATCCGCATGGCCGTCCGCGATGCACCACCGCTGGTGGAACTCTTTCACGTCACCCATGCGCGCAAGTCTGCCCACCCGCGTGCGCGAAACAAGCACCACCCGCGTCCCAGTGCCCACACAGAGACCCCTGCCCGGGGGACCTTGCCCCCGCCGCCCCTCAAGGCCCCGATCCGGACGTCGTCCGCGGAGGGGCCTCCGGACGCACGGAGTCCTCCCAGCGCAGCACCTCCGCCATCTGCCGGCGGCAGCGGGCGTCGCGGCGGACCTGGGTGGCCTCCCGCACGGCTTCGTTCGGGCCGTAGGCGTACCCCTGACCGGCCAACACGGCGCGCAGGGCGTCCGCCAGTTCCTGCCCGGACTGGAAGCGCTCCGAGGGCTCCCGACGCAAGAGCCGGCCGAGGATGGCCCGCATGGCCGGGGACAGTCCCTGGGTGGCGCGCTCCACATGCGCCGGGGCCAGGCACGCCATGCGCGCGGCCATCAAGGGCGCGGGCAGCCAGCTGGGCACCTCCGCCAGCAGCACCTCCGCGTCAGGCAGCGGCCCCGCGGCAAGCGCGGCCCGCTCCACGTCCTCCAAGTCCAACAGGTGCAGGCCGGTGAGCACCTCCAGCAGCACCACCCCCAGGGAGAACAGGTCCGCGCGGCCGTCCAGCGGCTTTCGCTCCAGCGCTTCCGGTGAGGCGTAGGCCAGGTCTCCCCGGACGACATGGGTCTGCGTGACGAGGCGCCCCGGCAGCTTCGCCCAGGCCATGGCGAAGTCAGACAGCTTCACATGGCCCCGCGCGTCCAGGCGCAGGCTCCGCGGCGACACGTCCCGGTGGACGATGCCCAACGGACGGCCCCGGGCGTCTTCCAGCGTATGGGCATGGTGCAGCGCATCCGCCACCTCCGCGCCCACATAGGCGGCGAACGCCTCCGAGAAGGGCCGGCGCCGCAGGGCCGCGTAGCTGATGAGCGTCTCCAGGGACTTTCCGTCCACGTGCTCCATGACGAGGTGGGGCAGGCCTTCATGCACCCGCACCAGGAACACCTGCACGATGGCCGGGTGGCTGAGCCGCATCAGCAGCTTGACCTCTTCCCGCAGACGCGCGCGGCCCTGCGCGTCTTCGACATCCTGCAAGCGCTTGATGAGCACGAGATCGCCGGGGACGCCCGCATAGTGCCGCCGGGCGAGCAGCAGCTCTCCGGAGCCCCGTGCCCCGAGGTAGCGGATCAACTCATAAGCCGTGGCCCCGGTGGTGAAGAGGATGAACGGCTTTGAAGCGGGTGGCTCTGGGGGGTGAGTGGACATCTCGGGTGATGCCTCCTGGGCAGGAAGTCCTCCCCTGGGTTGGGAAGGCGTGAGAAAACCTCACGCATCTCTCCTACCACCCACGTCCGACACACCCTTCCAACCTCCCAGCACGGATTCAGGAAAAAAAAGGAAACGGCCCCCGCCGAAGCGGAGGCCGTCCCTGAGCGGTCCGTGAGTCAACGAGCCGCCCGATGCGCTCGATGCGTTGACTACTTCTTCTTCTGCACCGGCTGCGTCACGGTCAGCTCGCGAACCACCATGTCCTCACCGTCCTGCACATACGAGGCGCGGACCTGGGCCCCCTCCTCGATGTCATCCAGCTTCAGCGGCTGGTTGTTGTGCAGGATGCGCGTCTGGTCGTTCGTCTTCAGCTCGAGCTGCTTGTTGTTGCGGGTATCGACCACGGTCAGCTCGTCGCCGCCGGTGGAGAGCACGCGGCCGCTGACACTGCTCGCGGCAGCGGTGGCACCCGCCACGCCGGAGCCACCCAGGGCCAGGTCGTCATTCAGGTCCGCCCGGCGATCAGCCTCGGCCTCGGCCAGGTCCTCGCGCTCCTCCTGTACGTCCTGCCGCGCGCTGGCGACCTCTTCCGCGGCCTCACGCTGTGTCCCAGCGATGTCCTCCTGGGCCTCCGTTTGCGTGTTGGCGATGTCCTCCCGCGCGTCCTGACGGATCTCCGCCGTCTCCTGCTGGGCCTCCATCCGAGCCTCGGCGACGTCCTGGCGCTGCGACTCGACGTTGTCGCGCTTGCTGCAGCCAGTGACGACCAGCGACATACCCGCAACCGCAGTGACCGCCATCATGAGCTTGCGCATTTGTTCCTGCTCCTTTCACGTGGAAATGGGAGAAGGTTTCCCCCTCACTCACTTGCGGCCGAGAGAGCGTTTCCCCCGGCGTTGGGCAGAAAGTGGGTGCTCCCCCCGCCCTTGAACAGGGGTTGTCCGGCGGACGCGGAGACCTTAGGGGCATACGACGGACCACGGGGCGCATGGCCGCCTGCCTGCCCTACCAGGGAACAAGGGCGGGAAATGGAGATACCGGGTACAGCCGCGCGAACGGCTAAAGACCGCCGTCCACGCCACCGTCACCGGGCACCTCGTCAGTGCCAGCGCCCGCGCACAGCGGCGCGCCCTCCCGCGCGATGCGCTCGCGCTCCTGTGCCGTCGGCATGGGCACCGGACTCCCCGGAGGCGGCATGTCCTGGAACACGTCGGCTCGCGCCTGGATTCGCGCCGCCATGCGCGCCCGGTCCAGCGACGCGCGAGCCTCGCGCGCGGAGGTCAGCCCCTGGGCGCGCCGCGACTCTCCTTGCGCCAGGAAGCCCAGCCCCAGGCCGCCCAGCAACAGCACCTCACCGGCGACTCAGGCATGGCGGCGCCCGTGCAGGTCGAGTGTGGCTTCGCGGCGGGGGACATCCAACGCGGCGGGGTCCGCCGCGGACGCCGGCAAGGCAACCATGCAGAGCGGTGCGAGCGCGATGAGCCGACGAGAAGCCACGAACATGCCCCCGAGTATACCGGTGACGGTGGCGGTCGCACGGACCGGCGAGCGCGTTGACAGCGCGGAGTCACCCTTGTAGTGCGTGCCCAGGTCCCCGTCGTCGCAAGGAGCCGTGAGGCCATGCAGGTCTGGGTCAACGGAGAGACGCGCGAGGTGCCGGAGGGCACCACCCTTTCGGCGCTGCTGGAGTCGCTTCAAGTGGGCGGCCCCGGCGTCGCCGTGGAAGTGAACGCGGAGGTGGTGCGCCGCGCGCGCCATCCCGAACACCACCTCCAGGCGGGGGACCGCGTGGAAATCGTCACCTTCGTCGGCGGCGGCTAGCCAGGAGTCCGCACATGAGCATCCAGGACAAGCCCTTCACCATCGCCGGAGTGACGTTCAGCTCCCGGCTCATCCTCGGCACGGGGAAGTACCCCAGCCACGACATCATGAAGCGCTGCCACGAGTCCTCCGGCACGGAGATGGTGACCGTGGCCGTGCGCCGCCTGGACCTCAAGGCCACGGGCGATGCGTCGCTGATGAACTGGATTGACCGCAACCGCCTGCGCCTGCTCCCCAACACGGCGCTCTGCTACACGGCGGATGACGCGGTCCGCACCTGCCGGCTCGCCGAGGAGCTGGGCATGAGCAAGTGGGTGAAGCTCGAGGTGCTCGGCGACGAGAAGACGCTCTACCCGGACGTCGAGGAGACGGTGAAGGCGGCCCGCATCCTGGTGAAGGAGGGCTTCACCGTGCTGCCCTACACCAGCGATGACCCCATCACCGCCCGCAAGCTGGAGGACGCGGGCTGCGCGGCCGTGATGCCGCTGGCGGCGCCCATCGGCAGCGGCCTGGGCATCCGCAATCCGCACAACATCCGCCTCATCCTGGAGACGGTGAAGGTCCCCGTCATCGTGGACGCGGGCGTGGGCACGGCGTCCGACGCGGCCATCGCCATGGAGCTGGGCGTGGAGGCGGTGCTGATGAACACCGCCATCGCCGGCGCGCAGGACCCGGTGCGCATGGCCGTGGCCATGAAGAAGGCGGTGGAGGCCGGCCGCGACGCGTACCTGGCGGGCCGCATCCCGCGAAAGGCCTATGGCTCCGCGTCCAGCCCGATTGAAGGGCTCGTCCACCACTGACGGCCGGGTGCGCACGGTGGTGCCTTCCCCCCTTCCCCGGCTCGTCGTCATCACCGACTGGCGCCTGCCGTCCGAACGGCTGAGGTGGGCGCTCGCCCGGGCGCTCGACGCCGGGCCCGAGGTGGCCGTCCAGCACCGCCACCCCGAGGCCGCCGGGCGTCGCTTCCTTGAAGAGGCGCGGGAGCTGGCCGCGCTGTGCCTCCCGCGTGGCAACCCGCTCTTCATCAACGGGCGGGTCGACGTGGCGCTGCTCGTCGGCGCCCATGTCCACCTCCCCGCCCATGGCCCTTCCCCCGTGGACGTCCGCCCACACCTTCCCGCCGGGAGGTGGATCAGCGCCGCGGTCCATGACGTGGCGGAGGCCCATGCGGCCCGAGGCGCGGACCTCGCCCTGGTGAGCCCGGTGTTCGCTCCCGGCTCCAAGCCAGGGGACACGCGGCCTCCCCTCGGGCTGGAGGGGTTCAGCGCCCTGGCCGCGACGTTGCCCTGCCCCGCGCTGGCCCTTGGCGGCATCACCCCCGCGCGCGCGGTGACGCTGCCAGACGCGGCGGGCTTCGCGGTCATCTCGTCCGTCCTGGAGGCCGACGATCCCACGGCGGCGGCGCGGAGCCTGCTGGCCGCGTGCGCCGGGCGGGCTATGCTGCGCGCCCCGTGAGATCCATTCCCGCTGCCGCAGCGCTGCGCCCCCTCGCCATGGGGGAGATGATCGACCGTGCCGCCACCTTCTGGCGCTCCCACCTGAAGCCCCTCTTCCTGCTGAGCTTCGGCTTCACGCTGGTGAACTACATCATGACCAAGGCGACGCTGGTGATGGGCCAGCGGGTGGCGCCCCTGTTCTACATGGGGAACGCGGAGGCGCGCGCCCAGCTGGACCCGGCGGTCATGCTGCCGCAAGCGAGCATCACCATGGCGCTGTGGATGGGCCTGTTCCTGTTCCTCGTCTGGACGTACTGGCTGGCCACCGTGGCCGCGTCCCGCTACGTCCTCGCCTCCCAGATGGGAGAGCCGGTCCGCCCCGCGGAGGCCCTGCGCCGGAGCTTCTCGCGGCTGGGCACGCTGACCGGGGTGTATCTGCTGTCGCTCGGCTGGTCCACGCTGGTGACGGTGGCGCTCATGCTGCCCGGGCTCATCCTCGCGGTCATCGGCATCGCCGTCGGAGCGACCTCGGGCTCCAACACCCTGGCCGTCGTGCTGGGCGTGGCCGGTGCGTTGCTCGCGAGCCTGGGCCTGCTGGCCGCGGCGCTCTGGTACATGCTGCGCTTCCTGCTGGTGCCCCCGGTGCTGGCCATGGAGGACCTGGGCGCCTGGGAGACCTTCCGGCGCTCTGGTCAGCTCCTGTCGGGCCGCGTGGAGCCGGGCTTCATGGGACGGGTGATGGTGCGGGCGATGATTCTCTTCACCGTGGTGAGCCTCATCCTCATCTCCGTCCAGCTCGTCTCCGGGTTGCCGTCGTGGCTGGCGATGATGCCCTATGGCAGCCCCTTCGATCCGGGGACCATGGCCCGCACGCCGCAGCTGCTGTTGGTGCCCGTGGAGCTGCTGCAGACGGTGGCGCAGTCCTTCTTCACGCCCATCAACTTCGTCTTCTGCGCGCTCTTCTACCTGGACATGCGCGTGCGCCGCGAAGCCCTGGATTTGGAGCACCAGCTCAACGCGATGACGCCCGTCGTCTGACGGCGCCCCCTGGACTCCTCCGTGCCGAGCCTGCCCCTCCTCCTGCTGCTGGCCTCCCTGCCCTGCGCCGAGCGCGAGGACCTCGCCCTGGACCTGCGCGAGACGGCCGAACACCGCCCAGCCGGGTTCGCCGATGAAGTGAGCACGCTGGCAGCACGCCTGGGCGGAATCCCGCTGCCTCCCGCCCAGGACGGGGTCACCCCGCCCGAGCGCGCGGAGCAGCTCGCCCGCTTCCTGAAAGAGGCCTGTGACGTCCAGGCGCTGGCGAACAGCCCCAGCGCCGCCCCGCCCCCACCGACAGAGCCCGAGCGGCTGGAGGCCATCCTCGACCGGCCCGAGTTCGCCCGCGCACGCCAGCGGCACGGCGATGCCTTGAAGCGCATCATGCGGGAGGTGACGGCGTGGCTGGAGGGCCTCTTCGAATCGAGGGAGGCCCAAGGCTTCGCGGTGGCCACGCGCGCGGTGATGCTGGGGCTGGCGCTCGCGCTCATCCTGTGGGGCGTGCTCCGGCTCCGCGCGAGGCGTGGACGGACGGCGGCGCGGGCCTCCGCCGCCTCCGGCGCAATCGCGGAGCCGCTGGTCCTGGACTCTCCGGCGGAGCACCTGCGCAGGGCCCGAGCGGCGCTCTCCACCGATGCGCGCGAGGCCATCCGGGAAGGACTGCTGAGCCTGCTGTCCTCACTGGAGCAGCAACGGCTGGCCCGGCCAGACCGGGTGCGGACGAACCGTGAGCTGGCGGCGGAGCTGCCAGGCCGCGGCGCGCCCGCGACGCTGGTGCGCGAGGTGGAGCGGCTCATGGGCTGGTACGACCGGACCTTCTATTCGCTCGCGCCGGTGGCGCAGGAAGAAGCCGCCCGCTTCGTCACCGAAGTCGAATCGCTGAACGGAACCCTGGCGACGGAGGGCGCGCGGTGACGAACACCCGGGCCATCGTCTTCTTCGGAGTGCTCATCGCGCTGGCCCTGGCGGTGGGCCTGTCCACGCGCACGGACGCACCCGACTCGCCGGTGCCCACCGTGGAGAACACGGCGCCGCAGGGGGCTCGCGCGCTCTATCTGTACCTCCGCGAAGGGGGCCGGGCCGTGGACACGCAGCTTTCGCCGCTCGAAGCCCTTCCCCCTGGCACGCGAACCCTGGTGCTGGCGGCGCCCGAGGGCCGGGCCGTGTCGCCGGAAGAAGTCACCGAGCTGGAGCGCTTCGTCACGGAGGGCGGGACGCTCGTGTACCTGTCGCCCCGCGAGCTGGGGCAACATCAGGCCGCGCTCGAGGCGTGGCTGCATCTGGAGTCCGGGCTGATGATGCCCGCGAGCAGCCGCGGCCTGGACTCGACGTTGTCCGACGTGGGCGGGACCACCGTGGATGTGTGGCTGCCCGTGGGCCCCCTGCACGGACTCTCCCGGCTTCGAGTCTCCCAGGGCCGGGGCCTGCGCATGGACCACGAAGACGCCGTGCCCGTCGCTGGCCTGGGCGGCGCGGTGGCGGTGTGGCGCAGGGCCGTGGGCAAGGGCGAGGTGTACGTGCTGGCCGGTTCGGACCTGCTGGAGAACCGGCGCCTGGAGCTGCTGGACAACCTGCGCTTCTGGGAAGCGCTGGCCGCCCGCGGGCCCCTGCTGTTCGACGAGTACCACCACCAGCTCGCGCCGCCGCCCCCCTTCTCCCGCGGCATCTGGGTCTTCGCGGCGCAGGTGCTGGCGGTGGGACTGCTCTACGTCGTGGCGCGAGGCACACGCTTCGGCGCCCCGCGCCCGCTGCGCGTGGAGCGGCACCGGTCCGCGCTGGAGTACGTGCGCAGCATGGGCTGGCTCATGCGCCGCGCGAAGGTGGAGAAGGAGCTGCTGCCGGAGTTGGACCAGGCCCTGCGCCAGCAACTGCAGGAGCGACTGGGCATCCCCCTGAGCCTGTCGGACGCGGACGCCGCGCGCCTGATGGAACAGGACGGAGGCGTCCAGGCCACCGAGTACCTGGAGGCGAAGGCCGACCTCACGCGAACCCACGCGCAGCCCACCGTGGCACCGGCGGACTACGCGCGGGTGGCCCGCCGCTACGCCCACCTGGAGCGGGCGCTGGCGGGCCGCGAAGCCCGCGCCTAGGCGGGCGGAACGTCAGAGCTCCTTGCCGTCCGCCATGAGCGCCGCGCCAACATGGTGGCGAATCTCGTCCACGCGCGCGTCCCAGCTCTCGTTGAAGATGCGCTCGGCGCGCTCGCGGTTCGGACCGGGCTTGTCCGCCAGGCACTCGTCCACCTTGCGCACGAAGTCCTCGGTGTCCTTCGCAATCTTGCAGAGCCCCACCTTGCGCACCTCCGGCAGGTCCGTGGACACCACGGGCAGGCCGGACGCCAGGTACTCACGCACCTTGAGCGGGTTGGCGTTGAGCGTCAGCTCGCTGACCTTGAACGGCATCAGCGCCACGTCGAACGCCTTGCTGTAGCCGGGCAGGTCCGCGTACGGCTTGCGGCCCAGCATGTGGATGTTCGGCTCGGCGCGCAGCGCGGAGTCGTCACAGTCCGGCGTCGTCTTGCCGATGATGACCACCGAGCCCTCCGGGTGGGCGCGGGCCGTGGCGATGAGGGCCTCCTGGTCCACCCAGTCCGCCACCAGCCCGAAGAAGCCGATGATGGGCTTGGGCAGACGGGCGATGTCCGGGGGAATCGTCGTGGCCGGGTCGCACGCCTTCACGAAGTGGGTGAAGTCGGTGCCATGCCGCACCAGCACCGTGCGCGGATTGACGCGGGCCTTGTTCTCACGCAGCCGCTCCGCGGAGGTGATGCAGAGGTCGGCGCGCTTGAGCAGCCGCTCCTCCAGCTCCGCGATGTGGCGGCCGTTGGTGTCGCTGAAGGCGGAGAACTCGTCCACGCAGTGGTAGATGACGAACTCCTCGCCCAGCGTGCCAGACACCGGCGCGGACGCGGGCAGGAAGCTCCAGGAGATGGGCTTCTGGAAGCCCAGCTGCTTCATCGCCCGCAGCACCTGGAGCCGCAGCAAGCGCCGGTTGGCGCCACGCACCAGCTCCGAGCCATAGAAGGGAATGGCCAGCGGCGACAGGACGTGGATGTTGGGCTCCACCTCGCGGACGCCTTCGGTGAAGCGGCCCAGCTTGTCGAAGATGCGCTTCACGTCATGCGCGTTGGCCTTCGGCGCGCGGTTGCCAATGCTGTTCACCCAGAGGACGCGGTTCTCCCGGGAGAGAATCCGCATGATGTGGACCTTCGACAGCGGATCCCCATCCCAGTCGTTGGAGAACACCACCAGGTCACGTCCGCGCAGCGTCCTGCGCGCGAGGTCCAGCTCATCACTGCGCCGCATGTCTCGTCTCCCCCAGGCCTGAACCTTGTTCGTGTGACGACTTCAAAGCGTTGTTGGAGGACAGCTCCCCGTACAGCGCGAGCAGCTCCGGCCCCGCATCCACCTGGGGCACATGCATGGGCCCTGCCGCCACGGCCTCGCGAATCACCCGCGCCAGCTCCCCGGCATTGCCCGCGGCGAACACGCGGGTGGGCTCGGGCCGGACACAGACATCACTGGCCACGCAGGGCACGCCCAGCGTCAGCGCCTCCCTCACGGAGATGGAGTCTCCGTCATGGGTGGTGGGCCGCACGAAAGCGTCGCTGCGCGCGATGAGCCCCAGCGCAGCGGAGTGCTCGAGCTCCCCCAACACCTCCAAATGGCCCGCCACGCGCGCCTCACGGACGTCGCGGATGAACGCCTCGGACTCCAGGCCCGGACCGAAGAGCGCCAGCCCCACGTCCGGCCACGTCCGCGCCAGCTCGCGCAAGGCCCGGAACATCAACGTGCGTCCGTAGACGGGCGATGGATGGTGCGCCATGGACAGCAGCACCCGCCGCCGGGAACGCGCGGCCTCCACCGCAGCCGGAACAGGCCCTGGCCGCACCTGCGAGGCGCAGAAGGCCGGGAGCACGTCAATCTTCTCCTCTGGCACGCCGCAGCCCACCAGCGCGGACCGCACGGCTTCGGACACGGCGACCACCCGCGCGTAGCCCGCCAGCGCCACGCGCGCGAGGCTCCGCCGCGTGCTGGACGCGGCGAGGTAGTCCGGCAGCAGTCCGGAGTGGAGGGTGATGACCCGGGGAGACCTCGGCCCGGGCAGGCCCCCCACCATCCCCGCCAGCACCCAGGACTTCGGGTTGTTGCCGCTGGTGTGGAGGTGAATCGTCCACCCGGTGGCGACGTGCCGCGCGAGCCGCAGGGCGAGCGGAGCGGCGCCGCGAGCCGGGATGACGTCCGGAGCCGGCCGGCCACCCTTCCCGATATCGAGCACCTTCACGTCGACCCCGCGGCCGCGCAGGGAGCCATGAAGCTGTTGAACATGAACCGCGACGCCGCCATGCGGCGGCGGGTAGTCCCCAACGAGGAGCACGCGCATCGATGTGGCTCCCGCGGACTACTGGCGCAGCGTGGAAGACGACGGCACCGCCACCAGCGGCACGCGGGGAGGCTCCTGCCCCATCTCCCGCTGGTACGTCCCTATCGGGTCCGGGTCCTGCCGGATGACCCTCGCGGGCACCCCCGCCACCACCGTGCCCGGCGCCACGTCCTTCACCACCACCGCGTTGGCGCCAATGACGGCGAAGTCCCCGATGCGGATGTTGCCCAGGATCTTCGCGCCCGCGCCCATGCGCACGTAGTCACCGATGACGGGAGCGCCCTCGATGCCCGAGCGCCCGCCAATGGTCACCTGCTGCGAGATGAGACAGTGGCGTCCAATCCGCGCGGCCCTGTGGATGACCACGCCGATGCCGCCGTAGCCCAGCTGCGTCCCCTCGCCGATCTCCGCGTCCTCGGGGATGTGCGAGCTGTGCAGATAGTAGATGGCCTTGCGCAGCACGGCTGGCAGCAGGGGAACCCCCCGCTTCTTCAGCCCGCGCGCGAGCCGGTAGAACGTCATCGCGTCGACACCCATCACGCCTCCCAAACCCCGTGTTCCGACACGCACCAAACTAAGTACCCCCCCGCGGGGAGGGAAGTGCCCTACCCCGCCCTTCGCGCCCGCAGCCCCGCGATCAGGCTGAGCGGCCTCACCCCCGTGAAGTGCAGCACCACCAGGTATCCGGTGAAGAACAGCGTCCCGGCCACCGCCAGCGGCAGCACGCGCCACAAGAAGCCCGTGGGCAGGTGCGCCCAGGCCCCGTGGGCACCGGCCCGCAGGACGAACACCGCCGCCGCCGCCGCGCACGCCGCCAGCGTCGCCTTGCCCAGCGACTGCCAGGGAATCACATCCGCCACACTCAGCTTCCGCGCCGGCGTGGACAGCGCCGCGGGCACCCGGGCCAGCAGCATGGCCTTGCCCACCACCTCCGCCACCGCCCACGAGCCGATGCCGCCCATGAGCCCGAAGTGCTTCACACCCAGCCACACCAGCGGCACCGTCACCGCCGCCTTCACCGCGTAGGACGCGAAGATGGCCCGCGTCTGCCCCCGGGCGCGCAGCGTCCCGTCCATGGGGAGGATGGAGAGCACCACGCCCAGCACGCTGATGCGGAAGACGGGCACCGCGGGCAGGAACTTCTCACCGAACATCGCCCCGATGAACTCCGGCGCCGCCGAGAAGAGGAACGCAGCGAAGGGCAGGAAGAAGTAGGCCAGCTTCCCGGCCGCTTCACGGAAGGCCTCCACGCCTTCCTCCAGGCGGCCCTCGCGCTCCAGCTCGCCCAGCCGCACCATCAGCACCTCGCTGGTGGGCGTGTACAGCAGGTCCACCACCGGCAGCTGGAAGCAGCCGACGCGGTAGAGCGCGTACAGCGCCGGCGCCACCGCGCCCGCCACCGCGTACAGGTGCGCGTTCTGTTGGGGGATGGCCAACAGCATGGCCGCGCCGAACGGCGCCGCGTAGGTCAACTGCTCGCGGAAGCGCTGGCCATCCACCAAGGGCCCGGCGGCACCGCGCAGCGACACCACCCACGTCGCCAGGTAGCGAAGCGCCGCGAAGGCCGCCACCGCCATCATCATTCCGTAGAGCGAGGCCCCCAGGAGCGGCGGCACCACCATCACCGAGGCCCGCACCGCGTCCGACACCAGATACACCACCGCGGACGCCTTCGTGCGGCCCTGCGAGGTGAGGGACACCTCCAGCGGGAAGCTCCCCAGCAGGAAGGCGGTGTACGCGGCCAGGGGCAGGCGGTACTCGGCCAGCGCGGGGTTGGAGAACCAACCCGCCACATGCCCGAGCAGCGCCCACACCGCGCCCGCGCCCACCAGGCCCATGGCGGACATGAACAGCAGCGTCTGTCCCAGGAAGGGCCGCTTCGCGTCCGTGCGAGGCAGGAAGTAGTAGAGGCTCTGCACCACGCCGAACGGCAGGACGTAGTAGAGCGTCGTGGCGATGAGGAACAGCTGGTAGTACGTCCCGTAGTCGTCCAGGTTCAGCACCCGGGCGAGCACGAGGGGAATGGACAGCGTCAGCCCGGCGGTGAACAGCCGGGCCAACACCAACGGGCCGGCGCGCCCGAGGAACGAGCCCCCGGACGCGGCCGACGTGGAACTTCCGCTCACGGAGCCTCCTGGAGGGTCGTGGCGGTCTCCGGACCCACCACGATTTCGTTACTGTTCGCTGGGTTGGGGCTCACCCGCGCCGGGGCACTGCTCAACTGGTTTCCCCCGGCGGGGGCACTGATGAAATGGGGGCGCTTCCCCGGCACCGGGCTGCTCATGCCCAGCACCCCGAAGCAGTCGTCCAACTGGCAGCCGGTGAGCGACGACGAGTAGTCGCCGAGCATGCCCAGGCTGAAGTTCTCCCACAGCACCTTGCGCTTGAGGGTGAACGGGTCGCCGCCGATGCGGTTGGGCATGTCCTCCGTGGTGACACCGGAACGGAAGCCGTTGGCCGACAGCACGCGGATGACCTCGTCCGAGTACCAGCCGTTGCAGTAGGCGAAGTCGCGCACGGTGATGCCCACCTCGCGCTCGATGGCGCGCTTGGACTCCAGGATTTCGCGCTCCACGACTTCCTGCGGCTCCAGCGTCAGCACCGTGTGGCCCAGCGTGTGCGCGCCGAACTCGAAGCCGTCGCGCGCCATGCGGCGCACCTCGTCCCAGTTCATGACGTCGCCCTGCTCCGGCACCAGGTCCGCGCCGCCGCCGAGCTGCTGCTCCAGCGCGTCGATGATCTCCGTCAGCACGCGCGTGGGGTGCTCGCCGATGAAGTCGTCCAGCGACGCCGACACCGTCTTCTGTCCAGAGAGGATGGGCCCCAGCAGCTGCAGCGCGGGCGCGGGCAGCGAGTCATAGAACGGCCGGAAGCGGCGCTCCTGGACCCGGCGAAGCAGGTGGAACAGCCGGTCGTGGTTGAAGCGCTTGTCGGTGTTGATGAACGCCGTGGGCAGATAGGTGATGGCCGGAACGCCCATCTCCTTGAGCACCGGATAGGCATGCCGGTAGACGTCCCGGTAACCATCGTCGAACGTCACGACGCACAGGTCCTTCTTCGCCACCCGGCGGCCATGCATGACGTCCACCGCGTCACCGATGGAGGCCAGCTCGAAGCCCGCCGCGTGCGCCTCCTCCAGATGCCGGCGGAAGGTCTCCTGGGAGATGAGCAGCCCGGGAATCGAGCGCTGCAGCTCCCCGGTGAAGTCGCTCACCACGCGGTGGTAGCTCACGATGAGGATGCGCCTCCCGCCGGACTGGGAGCGCCGATACGCGGCCATCGCCCGCCGCATCCCGCTGTAGTGGATCATCCCCGCCGCCGCCGCCTTGACCGCTCTTCGCAACACCTTACCCGTCGCCATTCACGCCCTCCGCGCGGACCTGCTGCGTCCGCCTCGCATGCCCGCGCACCGTTGCAGGGGAGGTGCCAGGAGGTTGGGCACCCAGGGCCGGGCAGTCGAGAGGGCCGTCCGGCCGAACGGCTCGCCTGGTGAGCAGTGGACGTTCCCCTCCGTGGAACCCTGGAGGCCCCCGGCGGGCACCTGCGACCACATGGGGAGGAAATCCTTTCCTCCCCCCAGGCTCGCCCTTTCTCCGTCCAGGCCACCACCTTGGGTTTCACTGGTGGACGTTCTGGTTTCCGGATACGAACGCCCCCGCCGATGCCTCCCCTCTCCGCCGCCCCCGCGCTTGCCCTGCATGACGTCAGCAAGCGGTATGGCCGCCGGTGGGCCCTGGCGCGTCTCACGTACGCGCTCCCCGCCGGACGCTCGCTGCTGCTCACCGGCCACAACGGCTCCGGGAAGACGACCCTGCTGCGCCTGCTGGCCACCGCCCTGAGCCCCACCGCGGGCCGGGTGGAGGTGCTCGGTCGCGACGCGGTGGTGGAGCGCGACGCGGTGCGCCGTGACGTGGCGCTGCTGTCGCACGCCAGCTTCCTCTATGAGGACCTCACCGCGCACCAGAACCTCACGGTGCTGGCCCGGCTCCTGGGGCTGCCCTCGCCCGCGGACGCCGCCAACGCGGAGCTGACCCGGGTGGGGCTCAACCGCCGCTCCGACAGCCCGGTCCGCGGCTTCAGCGCCGGCATGCGCAAGCGCCTGGCCATTGCCCGCCTGCTGCTCAAGGCGCCGTCCATCGCGCTGCTCGACGAGCCCTTCGGCGAGCTGGACCCCGCGGGCATCCGCGACATGGAGGCCATCATCGCCCAGCTCAAGGCCAGCGGCGCCACCGTCATCCTGGCCACCCACCTCGTCGAGCAAGGCCTGACGCTGTGTGAAGAGCGGCTTCACCTGCAGGAAGGCCGGGCGGTGGCGGCATGAGCGCCTCGCGTCCCCGCCCCATCGGCCTGTTGACGGCGACCCTGGCGCTGCTGCGCAAGGACCTGCTCATCGAGTGGCGCACCCGCGCGCGCCTCAACGCCATCATCTTCTTCGCGCTGGCCACGCTGCTGATGTTCTCCTTCGCGCTGGGCCCCGACACGAAGCTGCTGGAGAAGAACGCCGGCGGCTACTTCTGGCTGGCCATCCTCTTCGCCAGCGTGCTCGCCCTGGGCGAGTCGTTCCGCGTCGAGTCGGAGAACGCGTGCATGGACGGCATCCGGCTGGCGCCCGCGGATGCCCGCGCCATCTTTCTGTCCAAGGCCCTGGGCAACACCCTGCTGCTGACGGCCCTGGGCGCCCTGCTGGTGCCCGTCATGGTGGCCCTGTACGGGGTGCGCATCGTCACCAGCGTGGTGGACCTGGGGCTCATCCTCCTGCTCGGCAGCCTGGCCTTGAGCGCCCCTGGGACCGTCTACGCCGCGATTTCGAGCAATGCCCGGGCACGGGATGTGCTCCTGCCTTTGCTATTGTTCCCGCTGGTCATCCCCGCCCTCCTCTCCGCGGCCAAGGCGACCACGCTCGTACTTCAGGGAGACCCCATGAATCAGTTTGGCTCATGGCTGGGGCTTTTAGGCGGATTCAATCTGATTTATTGGGGCGTAGGCTTCTTGCTGTTCCCGCGGATCATCGAGGACTGACGGATGGGAAAGTTCATCAAGTGGGGCCTGCCGGCGCTGGCGCTGGTCGTTCTCGCCGCGGGGTGGTGGCTGGGACTGGCGTGGGCACCGCCGGACCGTGAGATGGGCGACGTGCAGCGCATCATGTACGTCCACGTCCCGCTCCAGTGGGTGGCCATGGTGGCCATGGCCATCAACTTCGTGGTGGCCATCGGCTACCTCATGAAGGCGAGCTGGAAGCTGGATGCCACCGCGGAGGCCTCCGCGGAGATTGGCCTGGTGCTAGGCACCGCGGGGATGATCACCGGCGCCATCTGGGGCCGGCCGACCTGGGGCGTCTACTGGTCGTGGGATCCGCGCTTGACCTCGCAGGCCATCATGCTGGTGACGTACACCGGTTACCTGGTGCTGCGGCGCTTCGTGGAGGACCCGGAGAAGCGCGCGACCTGGAGCGCGGTGGTGGCCATCATCGGCGCCATCAACCTGCCCATCGTCTGGTTCTCCGTGCGGTGGTGGCGCAGCCTGCACCAGGTGCAGTCCACGCCGAAGACGGTGGACCCGGAGATGACGCTGGCCCTGCGCGTGTCGGCGTTCGGCATGCTGTTCCTCACGCTCTGGTTCCTGGTGCAGCGCTACCGCCAGGCCCTGGCGGAGCGCCAGGCGGAGGTGGCCCTGCCGGACGCGCTGCCGTCGGACCTCGCCGCCGCGGGTGGCGCCAACTCCTCGAGGGTGGCCTGACCATGATGACGCTTTCCACGCAGTGGCTGTGGCTCCTCGCGGCGGCGCCCGGACAGGTCGGCAGCGGCCGCATCGTCGGCGGCTGGGGCTATGTCTGGGCCTGCTACGGCATTACAGTCGCCATGCTCGTTCTCTACGCTGTGTCCCTGTGGGTTCGTCGGCCCAAGGCACTTACCGACGCCAAGGAGTGAGTCGCCATGTCCCCCGTCGCTCGCAACCGTCTGATTGCCCTGGGGGCCCTGCTCGTCGCGGGGGCTGGCCTGGGATTCGTGGCCTTCGGCAACATCGGCGAGAACCTCGTCTACTACTGGAGCCCGTCGGAGATGCTGGGCCAGGGTGACAAGGCGTACTCGGCCACCATCCGCCTGGGCGGCGTGGTGGAGCCGGGCAGCATCCAGTGGAACGCCGAGCACACCACCCTGCACTTCCGCGTGGCGGATGACGTCAAGGAGGGCGCGCCCAGCGTGCTGGTGCGCTCCACGGAGACGCCGCCGCAGATGTTCCGCGACAAGATTGGCGTCGTCGTGGAGGGCACCTACGACAAGTCCGGCGTCTTCAGCTCCAACCGGCTGATGGTGAACCACTCCAACGAGTACCGCGCCCCCAAGGAGGGTGAGGATCCTCGTCAGTGGCAGGAGACGCTCTCCGACGCCACCACCGCGATGGGTGCGAAGTGAACGGAACCGTGGGCTACGGCCTGGTGCTCGGGGGGCTCGCGTTCGCGGCCTTCGGCGCGCTCGTTGGCCTGGTGAGCGGCCTGCGCCGCAGTGACGCGGGCTTCCCGTGGGTGCTGCGCGCGGTGTGGGGCTTCGCCGCCTGCATGGTGGGCGCCAACCTGGTGATGGTCCACGCGCTCGTCACGCACGACTTCAGCGTGCGCTACGTGGCGCAGGTGGGCAGCCGGGCCACGCCGCTGGTCTACACCATCGTCTCGCTGTGGAGCGCCCTGGAGGGGTCCATCCTCTTCTGGGGCTTCATCATGGGCGGCTACATCGCCGCCTTCGCCTTCATCCACCGCAAGGAGCACGCGCGCTACATGCAGCTGGCGCTGGGCACCATGCTGGCGGTGGGCGTCTTCTTCGCCTTCCTCATCGCGGGCCCGGCCAACCCCTGGGGCGCGGTGTCCCCGGTGCCGGCGGATGGCCCCGGCCCCAACCCGCTGCTCCAGAACCACATCCTGATGATCATCCACCCGCCCATGCTGTACCTGGGCTACGTGGGAATGACGGTGCCCTTCGGCGTCGCGGTGGCGGGCCTGCTGCGCGGCGAGATTGGCGAAGCGTGGATGGCGCCCCTGCGGCGCTGGACGCTGGTGGCGTGGCTCTTCCTGTCCATTGGCATCATCCTGGGCGCCTGGTGGGCCTATGCCGTGCTGGGCTGGGGCGGCTACTGGGCGTGGGATCCGGTGGAGAACGCGTCCTTCCTGCCCTGGCTGACGGCGACGGCGTTCATGCACTCCACCATGGTGCAGGAGCGCAAGCGGATGCTGAAGCTGTGGACGCTCAGCCTCGCGCTCGCGTCCTTCGTGCTCACCATCCTGGGCACGTTCATGACGCGCTCGGGCATCTTCAACTCGGTGCACTCCTTCACCCAGTCCGACATCGGGCCCACGTTCCTGGTGTTCCTGGGCGTGCTGCTGGTGCTGTGCGTGGGCCTGCTGGCGGTGCGCGGTCCGCTGCTGGTGCCGGAAGGCCAGCTGGCCTCGCCGCTGTCCCGCGAGGCGAGCATCCTGGTGAACAACCTGGTGTTCGTCGCCATCACCTTCACGGTGCTGCTGGGCACGCTGTATCCGCTCATCTCCGAGGCGGTGCGCGGCGTGCGCGTGAGCGTGGGTGAGCCGTACTTCAACAAGATGGCGGTGCCGGGCGGCATCGCGGTGCTCTTCCTGATGGGCGTGGGCCCGGTGCTCCCCTGGGGCAAGCCGGATCCCGCCACGCTGCGCCGACAGTTCATCATCCCCTCCGTCGTGGGGCTGGTGGTGACGGCGGCGTGCTTCGCGGCGGGCCTGCGCGGCGTGTATCCGCTGATGACCTTCGGGCTGGCGGGCTTCGTCACCGTCGTCACCCTGCGGGAGCTGGTGGCGCCGGTGCGGGTGCGCATGGCCGAGCGCAAGGAAGGCCTCGTCGCCGCGCTGACGACCAGCGCGCTGAAGGCCCAGCGCCGCTTCGGCGGCTACGTGGTGCACCTGGGCATCGTGCTCATCATCGTCGCGGTGGCCGCGTCCTCCGCGTACGTGAAGCACACCTCCGGCACGCTGAAGAAGGGGCAGGTCATCGAGCTGGGCGGCTACCAGATGAAGTACCTGGGCCTGGTCAGCGGCGAGGAGCCCCACCGCACCTACGTGGCGGCGCGCGTGGAGGTGACGTCCCCGGGCGGCAAGGTGTCCGAGCTGAAGCCGCGGCTCAACTACTACGAGCGCAGCACGGACCCCATTGGCACCCCCGGTGTCCGGGAGACGCCGGGCGAGGACCTCTACGTGTCGCTGATGGCCTTCTCCGAACAGGCCGGCACGGCGAGCATCAACATCTGGGTCTTCCCGCTCGTCGGATGGATCTGGTGGAGCATCCCCCTGCTGGTGCTGGGCACGCTCATCTCGCTGTGGCCGCGCCGGAAGGCCGCCGTGGCCATGGCGGGCGCGCCGGCGGTGGGTGCGCCCCCGCTCACGGGTGGTGACGCCGAGCGAGGGGCCGCCTGATGAAGGGCTGGCGCTACACGCTGGGCTTCGTGGTCCTCTGCGCGGGCCTGCTCTTCGTGTTGTTCAAGGGCTTCGGGCGCAACCCGCACGAGGTCCCCTTCATGATGAAGGGCAAGCCGGCCCCGGACTTCGCGCTGCGCGCGCTGGACAGCGGTGAGAAGGTGAGCCTGGCGGACCTGAAGGGCCGGCCGGTGGTCATCAACTTCTGGGCGTCGTGGTGCAGCCCGTGCCGCGTCGAACACCCCGTGCTGGAGTGGGGCGCGCGGCAGTACGGCTCGCAGGCGGTGTTCCTGGGCGTGGTGTTCCAGGACACCGATGACAACGCGCGCGGCTTCCTCCAGCAGCACGGCGCCAGCTACCCGCAGTTGGTGGACCCGCGCTCGCGGATGGCGCTGGACTACGGCGTGGCGGGCGTGCCGGAGACGTACTTCATCGACCCCAACGGCGTCATCCGGGGCAAGCATGTGGGCCCTATCGACCCACAGACGCTGGCCCTGCGCATCCAGGAGCTGTCCACGCCCTCCGCCCCCGCCGAGGCCGCTCGGAAGTAGCCCCTGTCGTCCCAACGAGGTGGCGGTATGCGGTGCCAGGAGTGTGGTGAAGACTCCAATTCCCGGTTGCGGTACTGCGAGAACTGCGGGGCGACCATGCCCGAGCCGCCCAAGGGAACGGGGGCCCGGCCCGCGCTCCGCGCCTCGCGGCCCCAGCGCAACCTGGAGGAGCCCGCATACGCGGCGGACATCCTCGACGAGGCGGATGAGCACTCGCGGCCCTACGTCGCGAGCGACGCGCCCGAGCTTCCGCCCGAGGACCAGACGGACCCGGGCCAGTCCGCCCCGCCCTATGATGGACCGAAGTGGCTGGCGCACGTGCCGGCCCACTCGCCCACGGTGCTGGGGGTCATCGTGGTGGGCTGCGCCGTCGCCCTGTCCGCCCTGCTCTCCTCCGGCGGCGTGGGCCTCCTCGGGTCGCTGCTGGCGGTGGTGAGTGGCACGGTGCTGTGCGCACGCGAGCTGCGCGCCGCGGAGCAGTCCCCTGGCTTCACCGAGCGGATGCCCGCGGTGCTGATGACGCCGGAGGCCGCCGCCACCGCCACCGCCGTGCTGGTGGCGCTGGCGCTGCGCTCGCTCAGCCTGGGCGTGCTGCCGCTCCTGATGGTGGCGGGTGTGGGGCTGGTGGCCCATGACCAGTACCGCAAGGTCATCGCGGGAGCGGACGGCGTGGGCGCGTACTTCGAGCCCCGGCAGCTCCTGGCGATGCCGCGGCTGGTGGGCCTGGGCGGCGTGGCGGTGTGCCTGCTGGCGCTGTTCGCGCCGTGGGGCACGGTGAACCTGAACCTGGACGTCGTGCCGGGCAACGCGCCGGTGCCCCAGGGTCCGCCTGAGCTGCGCGTCATCGCCACGCAGCGGCCCACCGACGACATGCTCTACAGCTACGGCGGCGGCGTCACCCACCTGCGGGGCTGGGACTTGCCGGCGTCGGTGGTGGTGGAGCTGGCGCTGCTGGCCGTGCTCGCCCTGCTGGCGCTGCGCCCGGAGGTGGAGCGCCCGTCCTGGACGCGCTACCTGCCCGCGGGCGCGGTGGCCCTGGCGCTCGCCTTCGCCGGGCTCAACATGCGCCTGCTCCCCGGGCCCTTCGTCTTCGTCTTCGGCCTGGGCGCGGTGGGCCTCGTCGCCGTGCAGCACCTGCGCGCGGCTCGCGCCGCGGAGCTGGCCCCGCGGTACGACGAATCCGAAGATGAAACCGAAGAGGTGGGCTGAGCCGGTTCAGCCCGCGAAGGGCACCGGCGCGACGCCGCGGACGCCCGGTGTCAGCTCGAAGAGCCCACCGGCCAGCGGCTGGGCCTCGAGCTCCTCCGCGCTGAGCCCGTCTCTCCCGGTGGTGACGAACAGCCGGTCCAACGCATCCCCGGCGAAGGCGACACTGGTCGTCTTCGCCACGGGCAGCCGGTACTCGGCCAGCCACGCGCCTTCCGGTGAGAAGCGGCGCACGCAGCCGCCTCCGTAGAAGGCAATCCACAAGCCGCCCTCCGCGTCGACCGTCATCCCGTCGGGGAAGCCGTGGGGCGCGTCGAAGCGGAGGAACTCCCGGCGACGGGAGGCCGCGCCGTCCGGGCTCAGCGCGAAGGCGTAGGTGACGCGCCTGGGCGAGTCGTTCACATAGAGAGTCCGCCCATCGGGGCTGAAGGCCGGGCCGTTCGTCACCGTATAGCCCTCGTCGATTCGAGCGAGGTGCCCCTGGGCGTCGAACCGGTAGAGCCCGCCGGTGGGCGCCTGCTCGTGGTCATCCATGGTGCCCACCCAGAAGCGGCCCTGCGGGTCCACCTTCCCGTCATTGCAGCGGTTGTGGAGGCGCTCAGGCTCCGGGTCCAGAAGCCGCTCCAGACGCGCGCTCCGGGGCTCGTAGAAGGCCAGGCCCCGCTCCGTCCCCGCGATGAAGCCTCCACTCCGCCGGGGCGCGAGCGAGGCGATACGCATTGGCGTGTCCCAGCTCGCCTGCGCACCGCCCTGGAGTTCCAGCCGGTGCACCTTTCGGCCCGGGATGTCGAGCCAGTAGAGCGCGCCCTCCTTGGCCATCCAGAAGGGGCCCTCGCCGAGCACGGCCCGTGCGGGCCAGACGCACCTGGCTTCGTCGTGCCTGACAACGTCCGCGGTGCGCATGCGTGGCGCCTCCAAGAAAGCGAGAGACAACGTCCGTGGCAAAGTTAGCCACGCCGCACGCGCCGGGCATGCACGCGGCGGCGGACGCGGCCTCGCCCGGCTGGCCATGCCTTGCGTCCTCTGACTGACCCACCAGGTTGAGGTCCGTTAACCCGACGCACAGAACAGGGTTATCCCAGAACTTCCGGTGATGGAGGGCGCTCCGGGTTCCCGTACCTTGGGCACGCCTTCAACGACGTGCAGACACCATCGCGAATCCAGGCACGGGGGGAGCGCGGCATGGTCAGTCCGAGGACGGCACCAGTCCGGACAGGAAACACCAGTACCTTCATCCTGAAGCAGCGCAGGCTGCATCTGGTCCTGGTGGATCCACAGGAAGTGCCCTACGTGGATACGGAATACGTGCTCACGGTCGGCCGCACCGAGCACTGTGGAAGAACCGCGGCGGATGGCTCGCTGAGCCACGAAGTGCCGGGCCTCGCCGCGGGGGAGCTGCTGGTGAAGCTGTCCGGGCCGCCAGCGCCGCCGCCTCGCCGGAGCGCGCCGCCCGCCGCCCCCAAGGGCGTGCCACCGCCCTACCCGCCCACCGTCACCGAAGACGACTTTCCGGACACCGCGCCCGCCGCCGCGTCCGAGCCGGTGACGCTCCGCTGGGCGCTGCAGCTCCAGTCGCTCCCGGGCTTCGAGTCCGACGCACTCCGGGCCGCGCAGGAGCGGTTGCACAACCTGGGCTACGCCATCGACGGGGAGCGTGGGTCGCCCGGAGCATCGACAAAGTCCGCCGTGCGAGCGTTCCAGCGCCGCCATGGCCTGCCGGAAACGGGACAGCTCGCGGACATCTCCCGCGAGCTCATCCGCCTGCACGACGCCTGAGGCTCCACCCATGGCACGCATCTCACTGACGGCCAGTGTCGCCCTCGCTGCGCCCGGAGGACGCAACCGCAACCGCCTCCGTCCCGCCAGCCATGGCGTCGCGGACTTCCGGCTCCGCAGTCCGGGAGGCCCCCAATCCCGCTGCCACCGCCCCGCGCCCTCCCCCGCGCTGGCGGGGGGGGATGACGGCTTCCACTTCGCGCCCGAAGTCGAGCCGGTGGAGCTGACGTGGCACCTGCTCAATACGGGCGGGCGGGTGCGCGCCGGAAAGCTGGAGCTCTTCACGCGCTACCGCAAGGCGCCGCTGTGGTCGCGTGAGCTGGGCGCCGAGGAGCTGCTCCAAGGCGAGCACCGGTGGAAATGGGATGGCCGCGTGCCCGAGTCGGAGACATTTCCGGATGGCGTCGTCACGGTGGAGCACTCGCCCTACAAGCTGAAGCTGACGCTCCAGGGCAGCGGACTGGCGCAGGCGCCCGTGGCGTGGACGTTCTTCCACGTCCTGGTGGCGGGCGTTGACCTGGAGCTGGGCGAGCCTCGGGTGCTCTCGCGACCACGCGACCGCGAGCTGACCCAATCGTTGAAGCGGCTCCCCGCGCCTGGCGAGAAGGCTGAACTCCGGCTGGTGGGGAACGTCTTCAAGACGAAGCCATCGGAGATGTTCGACGACACCGACCACCAACTGCACCGGAAGCACTGGGGCGGCGGACCGGAGCTTCCGCTGTTCGCCCGGGCGTGGCTGAAGGACTCGCGCGGCAACAGGGTGGATGCGCCCAAGGCCCTGGGCCGCGTGCGCTTCCTCTGGGACTGGGAGGACGAGACGGAGGCGCTCGAACACCATGCCCCCACGGCCCGTGCCTTCCTCAGGCATGCGCTGGACCGGCACTGTTCGACGTCACGACCCAAGGGCGACAACGCGCACCGGGACGTGGGTGGCAAGCGCGGCGCGCCGTCCTCGGCGGTGTTCCCCAGGCAGGCCGGCTACGCGCCCCAGGCCGAGCCCCGTGACGGCGCCTTCCCCTTCCGCGTCACGCCCTGCAACAAGCGCGGCTGGGCGGCCTACAGCCAGGCCTGGACCAAGGGCGCCTTCGCGGGTCGCACCGGCGTGGTGTTCCAGCCGTCCAGCATCGCGGGAGACGCCTGGCGCGTCACCGTGCAGCTCGCCTATGACCGCCGCAGGGACGGCGGCGTGGTGCTGGACGTGGACGATGATGGACCGCTACCCGCCGCCGTGCGCGCGTCCACCGGCGTCTTCGAGTCGTGGCGTGAGGTCCACCTCTCCCGTCTCTTGCGCAAGGACGCGGGCGCCTCCGGCTTCTCGCTCTCCACCGTGCAGGGCCATTTCGAGCAGGCCTTCCTGCGCCTGGAGGACCGCACGGGCGGGGGCTCGGGATGGAGCGCCGAGGACTACAACGCGCGCATCGCCGAGGCCGTGGCGGCGTCCCGGCACTGGGAGCTCCGGGCGGCCATCGCCCCCGCGGTGGACCAGTACGCGGCGGGCGGCCACGCCGTCACCTTCCGCACTCACGCGGAGTTCCTGGCCGAGGTGCAGCGCGTGAAGCGCTGCGGCGATGCGGATCTCCCCCGGTGGCTGGCGCCCACGCGAGAGCGCAAGGTGCCCCTGCTGGAGGCGCGCGAGTACCACCGGCAGTGCAAGGACTGGGCAAAGACGCTGCTCACACGCGCGCTGGACTCGGCGCTGGGGACGGCCGCGGGCATCGCGCTGTTTCAGTTCTCCGGGCTCTACAACCTGGAGACGACGGTCGGCGGCATTCGCGTCAACGGCTTCGCGTCGGAGTTCCCCTCGCGGAAGAGGGACCGCTGCGCCGTCATCCAATGCGCCGCGCCGGGCAACTACCGAAACACCGTCAACACGCTGGAACAGACGCTGGCGCACGAAATCGGGCACCAGCTCTTCCTGCCGCATGCCCCCTTCCCCGTGCACCGCGAGATTGGCGGGGCCCAGGCGAAGCGCCACGACGTCGACGGGAAGGACTGCCTGATGGGCTACGACTTCGCGACGGAGCGGCGCTTCTGTGGGCTCTGTCTCCTGCGCCTGCGGGGATGGAATACCCGCGCCCTGGAACGCGACGGTGCCCGGAACGCGCGACCATGAGCGCCTCCATCCGCTCCGGGCCCTGGCTGCTCGTGCTGACCCTGTCGGCGGCGAACCCCGCTCCCACGCCATCCCAAGTCAAGACGACACCGTCCCCACCCTCTGGAGGTGCGCCCATGCGCATCCAACTCCGATTGTCCAAGGCGCAGCTCGTCACTTCAGAAGACCTGGACGTGCGCATCGCCCTGTCCAACGAGAGCGCCACGCCCCTGGAGTTTCCCGACCCCTTCCGGCACTCCGACCAATCCCTGACGTACACCGTCACAGGCCCCGAGTACCCGAAGGGCCATGCCGTCAATCACTACACGGTCATCGAGCGTGAGGGCACGCAGCCGCTCGGTGGCGTCGTCGCGCCCCAGGTCCGGCTGGGCTCGGGGCGCGTGCTCGAGTCCGTCGTGCCGCTCCAGGAATGGGTGCCCATCCGCCAGCCGGGTCGGTACCGCGTGACTGCGCGGCTCCAGGCGGCGGGAATCGACGCCGTGTCGGCCCCCATCGAATTCGAGGTCATGACAGGCCGGCCAGGGCCCGCCTCGGTGGGGGTGATGATGGGAGGAGGTCCCTATTCGGGCATGCGTGCCGTCTGGCTCCAGCACCTGGGAGGATACACGTTGCTGATGCAGGCCGTCTTCGTGGACGAGACGGACGAAGAAGGACGCGGCGTCAGCCGGAGGACGGCGCAGGCCCTGGGCACAGTGGAGCCGGAGGCCACAGACGCACTCTCCCCGTGGACGAACGACGCGCCGGGCGGCGAGGCTGTCACCTGGACGCTGTGGCGCCAAGGTGCCTCCATCCTTGCCCTCGCCCCCCCCGCGACGCCCCAGGCGCCGTTCCGCTTCGACCTGGAGGCGCCTCCCGCCCGGCTTGTCCGCCCACCGTTGGAGACACACGCTGGCGAGCTCTTCATCCCTCTCCTGGGGGCGGGAGCCCTGGACCTGCGCCTCATCCGCTTCCAGTCCAGCCAGGATGCCACCCACGTCACCCCGGGCAAGGAAGTGAGCCGGGTGAAGCTCGCCGCCATTCCCGTCGCGGCACGCGCCACGCTCCAGCCCGCCGCGGTGGGCAACGGCATCAGCATCATCCTGGTGAGCGAGGCCCCGGGCGGACTGGACATCCAGCACGTTCGCGCCACCCGCGCCGGGCGGCTGCGCCGGACGGCGAGCGCCTTCATCCGCGGACTGCGCGGACTGCCTGGCTCGGAGCCGGGCGTCTGGATTGACGAGGCGGGCCGCGTGCATGCGGCCCTGGTCGCCGCGTCGCTCAAGAATCCCAACCAGGTCGTCCTGGTGGAGGTGCGCTTCCGCTCCGACGGCCGGCTGGAAGCTCCCGCTCGACAGACGGCGCTGACGGAACTCCCAGCCGCCGCGCGCGCGGCCGTCGCACGGCACTGCCATCAGCCTCACTCAGACAGAGCAGGCGGCGTGAACTGGGCCATCCTTCTCGAGGACGGGCGGCTGGTCCACGCGGGCCAGCGGGAAGAGCCCGTCTCTACGACAAGGCCTGTCGCGGTGCCGCTGGAGCTGCTCGACATGCTCCAGGGCACCTTCATTCTCACGACAGACCCCGTGCTGGGCCCCACGTTTGAGTGGATTTGAGAAATATCTATTTCCGGCCGCTGAGAAACGCCGCGAAGACCGCCTGGGCTTCCGCGGACGCGATTCTCTCAAAGAGATGTATTCCTTCACGCTGGAGCGCCGCGTCCACCTCGGCGCGAAGCGGCTCGCGCAGCAAGCGCTTGGTCAGGCGTAGCGCCTCCACGGGCTTCGCTGCCAGCGCCGAAGCGCGCTGAGACACCACCTCCGCGAGGCTGTTCTCTGGCACCACCTGATGGACGATGCGCGCCCGCAGCGCGGTGGCAGCATCGAAGGCGTCTCCAAACATCAGCAACTCCGACGCCAGCGACATCCCCGCCAGGCGAGGCAGCAGCACGCTAGAGGCCCCCTCCGGGCACAGCCCCAGGTTGACAAAAGGCATGCTGAACATCGCGCGAGCACTGGCCACCACGTAGTCACAGTGCAGCAGCATGGTCGTTCCAACGCCCACCGCCACACCGTCCACGCCCGCGACGACCGGCTTTTCGAGCCGGGAGAGGGCGCGCATGAAGCGCAGGAACGGATTGTCTTCGCCGCCGGGCGGCTTCTGGAGGAAGTCCTTGATGTCGTTGCCCGACGTGAAGTTGTCGCCCGCCCCCGTCAGGACGACCACCCGGACCTCTTCATTCTTGTCGGCGTCGATCAACACCTGCGCCGCGGCGTCATAGAGCTCGCCGCTGAAGGCGTTCTTCTTTTGCGGCCGGTTGAAGGTGAGCGTGAGGACCCCGGCTTCCAAGCGCGTCATTGATGTACCGGTCATGAGATCAAGGCCTCCAAACAAAGCAGATCACGATTTTCCGTTCCCTTGAACCATGACCGCCTGACATCAGTTGTCACAGAACCTCATGAGTCAGGTTGTCCTTCCCAACGGGACTGGAATCACTACACACAACCATCCCATTAGCCAACATCATATTCATATAAATAGTTTTCATGACAACGCCATGACATAAATCGCTTGAAACAAAATATACAGACTCCATATCAATACCGGTAAAACGAACCTTGCCAGGACAACCAGAGCCCATGACAACGCTCTCCGCAGAGCGCAAAGCGCTCCTTGCCGCTCGAAAATGGAAGGAGCGGGCCGAAACCCACGAGCGTCAGCGCAGAGAGCCCATTGCTATCATTGGCATGGCCTGCCGCTTTCCAGGCGGACAAGACACGGATGCCTTCTGGCAAATGATATGCGCCGGGTCCGACATGGTCCGGGAGGTGCCGGCGGACCGCTGGGATGTCGATGCCTTCTTTGATTCGAATCCCGAAGCGCCCGGAAAGATGACTACGCGCTACGGCGCATTCCTTGATCAAATTGACGGCTTCGACGCGGGCTTCTTCCAGATTTCCCCACGCGAGGCATCCCGGATGGACCCGCAGCAGCGCCTGCTCTTGGAGGTCGCGGTCGAGGCGGTCTGCGACGCGGGGCTCGTGCGAAAGAGGCTGCTCAGGACGCGCACCGGCGTGTTCATGGGGATGATGTATGACGACTACGCGCGGATGCAGTCCGAGGATCCCGCGCGCATTGACGCATACACCGCCTCCGGGGTCGGGGGCAGCTTCCTGTCAGGCAGGCTGTCCCACTTACTGGGGCTGATGGGGCCCAGCCTCACATTGGATACGGCGTGCTCGTCCTCGCTCGTGGCCGCGCACCTGGCCTGTCAGAGCATCCGTGCGGGGGACTGCGAGGCCGCCCTGGTGGGTGGAGTGAGCTTGATGCTCCAACCGCAGACGACCATCAGCCTGTCCAAGATTGGCGCCCAGTCACCGGATGGACGCATCAAGGCGTTCGACGCCGCGGCCAATGGCTACGTGCGAGGTGAGGGCTGCGGCGTCGTGGTGCTCAAGGCCTTGTCCAGGGCGCTCGAAGAGGGGGACCGGGTGCTCGCGGTGCTCCGGGGGACAGCGAGCAACCATGACGGCCCCAGCGGCGGAGTGACGGTGCCCAGCGGCAAGGCCCAGGAGGCCGTCCTTCGGCATGCGCTCGAGGCCGCCGGTGTCGAGCCGACGGAGGTCGGCTATCTCGAAGCGCACGGCACGGGCACGCCGCTGGGAGACCCTATCGAGATGGGCGCCATCGGCCGCGTCTATGGCGCCAACCGCGCGACCGACGACGCCCTGTGCGTCGGGTCGGTGAAGGCGAACATCGGCCACCTGGAGTCCGCGGCCGGAATGGCGAGCCTCACCAAGGGCATCCTCATCCTCCGCAACGGGAAGATACCGCCGCAGATCAACTTCGACGTACCGAGCCCGAAGATCGACTGGCGGCCTCCCATCCGGGTCTCCACGTCGCTCGCCGAGTTGCCCCGCGGCAAGGAGCAGGGCGTGGTCGCGGTGAGCTCGTTCGGCCTCAGCGGGAGCAACGCGCATCTGCTCCTCGGCGCGGCCCCCACCCCCGTCGACGTCCCGGCCCCCCTCACGCGCGCACAGTGGCTCCTCCCCATCTCCGCGCAGGATGAACAGGCACTGAGCGCCATGCTCGTCCGGTTCCGCGCGCGGCTCGCCAGCGCGCCGGACGAGGAGCTGGCGGACCTCTGCTACACGGCAGCCGTCCGCCGCGACCATTACTCCGCCCGGGCGCTCGCGGTGGGTGAGAGCCGGGACCAGCTCGTGGCGTCACTCGACCGGCTCCTGGCTGGGGGTGCATTCCAGCGGGACAGCCGTCGCGAGCTGGAGTCCGCCGTCAGCGCGCTGGAAGCCCGGAAGCTGCTTCGCTATCTGGAGGGAGAGGACGTCGACTGGGCGGAGCAGTACCCACGCGGCCGGGTGGTGTCCCTGCCCGCCTATGCATGGCAGCGCACACGCCACTGGCTCACGCGGCGCCCCGGGTACCAGCCGCTCCGGCGCGGCGACGCACACGACGGCCATCCGCTCCTCCAGCAGGTGCTGGGCCTGGCGCAACAGGCGGGAGGACACCTCATCCAGTCCGAAGTCACCCGGACGCTCCGGGAGCGCTTCGCGGGCCCGGAGGGCGATGCCGGCCATTCGGGTTGGACTTGCTGGCTGGCCCTGGAGCTGGCCGCCGCGGCGCTCCGCAAGGTGAGCGAGCGCGAGGCCCTGCGCGCGGAGGGGCTCTCCCTGCCCGCCCCTGACGCGGCGCCGGACGCGGACCTTCGGCACTTCCAGGCGCTCCTCGCGCCCGGCGAACAAGGCTGTGTCACGCTGTCGGTCCATGGCCGGGCGGATGGCGGCGCGGGCGCCTGGCGGCCGTGCCTGAGCGGGCTCGCGCAGGTGGAGCGGGTGGAGCCAGCCACCGCCGACGCCTGGGACACAGCGAGCGGCGGGCTGCTGCCCACCGAGGCCCTTCCCGACGAACCGTGGGTGCTACCGGGCGCGGCGTTGCGGCGGGCCCTCCAGCACCTCAAGACGCTGACCCCTCACGGCGACACCTGGGGTCTGCTGCGTCCCACGCACATTGAACACATGCGCCTCTGGCCACGCGACTACGCGGGCACCGTCACGACCCGCGTCCGGCTGCTCACGGCCGACGCGGGGGGCTGCGCCGTGGACATCCTCCTAGGGGATGCGCGGGAGCGCCCCGTCGTGGAACTGCGAGGCGTGGTGCTCCAGGGCACGGCGGTGGCGGAGAAGCGGGCCCATGACGACTGGCACTGGGAGGTCGAATGGCGCGAGCTGGCCTCCGAGCAGCGCGAGGCGCGAGAGCAAGCGGGCGAAGCCCTGTGGCTCATCGTCGACGAGGGCGGACAGCATGGCCAGGGCCTGGCCGCGGCATTGGGTGCACGGGGGCACGTGGCGAGTGTCTCCCAACCCGAGGCAGGCAACCAGACGGACGCCGCCCGCTGGGAACGCTTCTGTGAGGACGCCGTCACCGAGGCGCTCGCGTCCGTTCCAGCGGGCAGGGCGGTTCGCGCCGTCTACCTGTCCTCCCCTGCCCTCGATGGCGGGCGCGAGGGTCGGCCCAGGGCGTGGGAGGCCGCGTCCAACCGATGCATCACCTTCCTGCGCACGCTGCTGCGCCACGGGGAGCACGCCGGGGGTCCGGCGGAGTCACGCCAGATGCCACTTCATCTGGTGACCCAGGGCGCTCACGGCGCAACGCTCGAAAGCGCTGTCGGCGCCAGTCTCTGGGGACTGGGCCGGAGCATCGCGCTCGAGCATCCCCTCCTGTGGGGTGGGCTCATCGACTTCGAGCCAGGCGTGGCCACGCCAGAGCTCACCGCGTTGCTCGCGGACGAACTCGTTCATGCGTCCATCGAGGACCAGGTTGCCTTCCGCGCGGGCCGGCGCCTCGGAGCCCGGCTCGTAAAGCGGGCGCCTCCAGAGACGGCGAAGGCGCCTCAGGGGGCTCGCGAGGACACCCATCCACGGGTGCACGCGGAGGCGTCCTACCTGGTGACAGGTGGCCTGGGTGACCTGGGCCTGGAGATGGCGCGCTGGCTGGTCTCCCGTGGCGCGCGGCACCTCGTGCTGCTCAGCCGCAAAGGCCGCCAGGGCCTGAGCGACGACGCCAGCGTGGCGGCCCGGGTCGCCGCCATCAAGGCGATGGGCGCGACCGTCTGCACCGAAGCGTGCGATGTCGGTGATGCCCCATCACTCTCGCGGGTCGCCCGTCGCTTCGGCCGGGACTGGCCCAGACTGGGCGGGGTCATCCACGCGGCGGCGTCCATCACCCCGAAGACGCTCATGGAGCTGCAACCCGGTGACACGCAGGCGCTGATGCGCGCGAAGCTGGAAGGGACGTGGAACCTGTACGAGGCCTGCCGCGACGCCCGGCCTGACATGTTCGTCCTGTTCTCCTCCATCACCAGCGTGCTCGGCTCGCGGGCGCTGGCCCACTACACGGCGGCGAACGCCGGGATGGAGGCGCTGGCGGAGCACCTGCACAGCCAAGGGCTCCCCGTCCTCTGCGTTCGCTGGGGCCGGTGGGAGTACATGCGTCAGGCCTCGGAAGAGGAGCGCCGCATCTCCGACCGCTCCGGTTTCCAGGCCATGGCCGCCGCCGATGCACTGGCCGCCTTCGATGCGCTGCTGCGCACGGACCGGCACCTCGCCTCGGTGGCGAACCTCGACCTCCAGCGCTTCCGCCCGCTGTTCGAGTCCTTTGGCGAGCGCGGGCTCCTCAAGCAGCTCGATGAGGGCGCGGCATCTCACGGCGCCGCTCGCGGACAGTTGCGCGCCGAGCTGGCATCCCTGGACGTGGAGTCACGTCAGGAACGGCTGATCGCCCATCTGCGCGCCGAGCTCGCCACCGCCATGCGGCTCCCGGACGCCGGGAGCGTGGACCCGACGCGTGGCTTCTTCGATTTGGGCATGGACTCCATCATGAGTGTCGAGCTGCGGCTGCGCCTCGAGCGGACGCTGGACTGCAAGATTCCCGCGACCTTCGCCTTCAGCACGCCCAACGTCGTGTCGCTGGCTGAATCCCTGCTCAAGCGCCTGCTTCCCCCGGGCGCCGCGCCCGGGGGAAGCAGGCGCTTGAGCAGGGATTCAG
>NZ_JABXEP010000064.1:0-44498 GCF_013372605.1 Myxococcus sp. AM009 | reverse complement strand
GAGGGGTGGGGTGGGCAGCGGCACCATTCCACGCCCGCCCCCGCACACGCAACGGAGGGACCCGCGCGCTACAGGCCGTACGCCTCCAGCAGCTTCAACCACACCTCGCTCATGGTGGGGAACGACGGCACCGCGTGCCACAACGTATCGAGCGGCACCTCCCCCGCCACGGCGATGGTGGCCGCGTGGAGCATCTCCCCCACCTCAGGCCCGGTGAACGTGGCGCCCACCAGCACGCGGCGCTGCTCGTCCACCACCCACTTCACGGTGCCGGTGAGGCCCTTGCCCACCAGCGACGTGCCGGACACGTCCTGGAGCTGCTTCTCCACCGTGCGCACCGGCAGCCCGGCCTCGCGCGCCTTGGCCTCGGTGAGGCCCACGCTGGCCACCTGCGGGTGGGTGAAGACGACCTGCGGGGTGGCCTTCGCGTCCGCCCAGGCCCTCGCCTGCTTGCCCGCGATGACGTCGCCCACCATGCGGGCCTGGTACTTGCCCATGTGGGTGAGGAGGTTGCGGCCATTGGTGTCGCCGCACGCGTAGAGCCAGCCGCCGTCCACGCCCTTCGCGCGGAGTTGGTCGTCCACCTCCACCGGCTTGCCGCCCTCGAGCCCCACCGTCTCCAGCCCGATTCCCTCCGTGCGCGGCACGCGGCCCATGGCCACCAGGAGTTCGTCCGCGACGACCTGCTCGCCATTGGACAGCGTCACCGTCACCTCGCCCTTGCCGCCGGGCCGCTGGACGCTCTTCGCGGTCATCCCCAGCAGCACGCGCGCGCCGGAGTCCCGCAGCGCCTGGGCCACCTGCGCTCCGGCGAAGGGCTCCGCGCGGGACAGCAAGCCCTTTCCGCGCTGCACCAGCGTCACCTCGGAGCCCAGGGAGCGCCACGCCTGGGCCAGCTCCACCGCGACGGCGCCGCCGCCCAGCACCACCAGCCGCTTGGGCACCTGCCTGGCCGCGGTGCCCTGGCGGTTGTCCCAGGGCTGGGCGTCCTTCAGCCCCGGGAGGTCCGGGATGCGCGGCCGGCTCCCGGTGGCCAGCACCACGGCCTTTCGCGCCTCCAGCTCCCGCGCGGCGCCGTCCTTGCGCTCCACGCGCACCTTGCGCGGGCCGGTGAGCCTGCCGGTGCCCCGCACCACCTTCAGCTTCGCGTCCTCGGCCCACTTCACCTGGGAGTCATCGTGGTAGTGGCTGACCATCGAATCCCGGTGGTCCAGCACCGCGCGCGCGTCGATGCCCGCCTGGAGCTTCTCGCGGACGCCGGCGGCATGCTCCGCCAGCCACCGGACCTCCCCCGGGCGCAGCAAGGCCTTGCTGGGGATGCAGGCCCAGTACGAGCACTCGCCGCCGAGCAGCTCGTGCTCCACCAGCGCCACCGACAGCCCCGCCGCCGCGGCGCGCGCACCGGCGACCTCCCCCGCGGGGCCCGCCCCAATCACCACCACGTCGAACGCTTCCGCCATGTGCCTTCACCTCGTGCCCACTGCGTAGCGCGACGGCGGGCCAGGCCCACGGCCGCGTTGAGACGCACGTCCGCTGCTGGAAAGTGAGGGTGGTCACCCGTCGACACCGGACACAGGGCCTGGGCCCGAGGGGTGGCTGGCTGTCAGGTCTGCCCGCGTCCTGCCGTCCCGGGCTGTCGCTTGACGTGGGCAGGGGGGCGGTCACACCTTGCCTGCGCGGCATCACGGTCCGCGCGGGAGTCACGCACGCGGCGGGAGGCGTGCCATGGGACGTGTCTTGAATGGAGTCTCGGGTCGCTCCGCGCTGAACGTGCTGAACCGGGTGGGCCGCCTCCCCCGCTGAGCGGGACGGAGCGCGCTTCCAGAGCCTTGGATTCGGCGGGTGCGCGGGGCCTTTGCCTCCGTGCAATGGGCCGGCGTGTGTCTCGTGCGTCGCTGACGGCTTGAAGCCGGGCGCGCACGAGGGCACGCGCGGCCTTCTGGGAACCGTTCGTCCGCTCATGTCCTCTTCCAGGAATCGCCGTACCTCGTCCTCGCGCCATCTGCGCGTGCAGTCCCACCTGTCCCAAGAAGTCTCCCGCACCTTCCGGGGTGAGCTGTCCGACCCGAGGCTCGAAGGCGTCGCGCTGACGTCCTTCGAGCTGTCGCCAGACGGCCGCCTCGTTCGCATCGGCTACACCGTCACGCCCGAAGCCGCGGCTGGCGGCCTTCGTCCCCTGCAGGCGGCGCTCGAAGGCGCCAGCGGCTATTTGCGCTCACAGCTCGCGGAGCACCTGGACCTCAAGCGCGTGCCGCAGCTTCGCTTCATCTACATCGGCGTCTCGGAGCACACGCCCGGGGCGGCGGAGGAGGGCGCGCCATGATGCCCCGTCTCCTTCCGCCCGCGCCGGGCTGCAGGCCCATCCTCGTCTGGGCACGCGCGCTGCCTCCCGGCGCGGAGAAGCAGCTGCGGCACCTCGCATCCCAGCCCTATGTCGTGGAGCACGTGGCCGCCATGCCGGACCTCCACGTCGCCTCCGGCATCGCCGTGGGCACCGTCTTCGCCACCGAGCACCACGTCGTGCCCGGGGCGCTGGGCGGAGACCTGGGTTGCGGCGTGAGCGCCTGGCGTTTCCCACGCACCTCGGGCCTCCCCGGACGGGACGTGCTGGAGCGCGTGCTGTCCCGGTTGGCCGAGCGCATCCCCGTGGGTGACGCCGTCCACCGGGGCCGAGGGCAGCCCTTGCCCTTGGCGCTGGCGTCACCACCCCTGTCCACCCAGAAGCTTCGCCATGCCTGGGAGCGGCTGGCGCCCAGACACCTGGGGACGCTCGGAGGCGGCAACCACTTCCTCGAACTGGACCGGGACGCGGACGGGGACCTCTGGCTGCTGCTGCACACCGGCTCGCGGGGCGTCGGCGCGGCCATCGCGGACCACCACGGGCGGGTGGCGCGGGCGCTCGGGGAGGGCGGCCTTCCGGCCCTGAGCATCCACACCGCCGAGGGCGCCGCCTGCCTCGCCGACACGCAGTGGGCCTGCCGCTTCGCGCTCGCCAACCGGGAGGCCATCGCCGCGCGCGCGCTGGACGTCCTGGAGGAGGCCCTGGGCGTGGCCGCCGACACCCCGTCGGTCGTGGACGTGCACCACAACCACGTCGCTCAAGAGGCGCACGGGGGCCGCGTGCTGCTGGTCCACCGCAAGGGCGCGGTAGGGCTCCATGCGGGCCAGCGCGGGCTCATCCCCGGCTCCATGGGCACGGCGTCCTACGTCGTGGAGGGGCTGGGCGAGCCGCGCGCCTTCCGCTCCTGCTCACACGGCGCGGGCCGCGTCCTCACCCGCTCGGAGGCCCGGGCGCGCATCCGTCCGGCGGCGCTGGAGCACGTGCTGCGGCGCGTGGTGTACGACAAGGGGCGCACCGCCACGCTGGTGGAGGAGGCCCCCGCCGCCTACCGCGACATCACCGAGGTGCTGGAGGACGAGGCCGACCTCGTCCGGCCGCTCCTGCGCCTCACGCCGCTCGCCGTCCTCAAGGGCTGACCGAGGAGTGGCCGCCCCTGGCGAGAGTCCGGGGCGGCTTTACTCCAGGTGTAAAGAGAGAGCGACAATGCGCCCGGCTCCGGCCGCCCTCGGGGCCCGGGCGAGGGGTCCAGTGGCTGACATTGCAGGGAACCGCTTCAGGGGAGTTCCCCGCACCCGTCGGGATGCCGTACACTCGGACACCAGAAGTACACGAGAGAACCTGCTGGGGCGTCGTCTAATGGCAGGACATCAGACTTTGACTCTGAGTATCAAGGTTCGAATCCTTGCGCCCCAGCCACTCCGCTCCGGGGGGACGCGGTAGCCATGCGTCCGCCACGTGCATGAAGGACGGTGGGCCGATGCCGCAGAAGACACTCCTTCTGGTCTCCGTGGGTAGCCCGCCTGTCTCACTGTTGAGGGACTTGCAGGACCCGCTGGCGGCGCAAATGGGTGTCACGGCGGTGGTGTCGAAGACGATGTTGACGACGCCCGCCTACGCCTTCAACAAGGACCGCGGTCAGTACCACTGCAACGCCATCATGCGGCGGCTGACGCCCATGCTGGAGCCCGGCCAGTTCGCCGTGTTGGGCATCTCCGACGTGGACCTCTTCGTCCCGGACTCGCCCTTCGTCTTCGGGGAAGCGGACCGTGAATCGAAGACGGCGGTGATGAGCCTCCACCGCCTGGCCCAGGGCGCCGCCAGCGACACGCTGCGGCGCCGCGCGCAGGTGGAGGTGGTGCACCAGGCGGGGCACCTGCTCGGGTTGTCCTACTGCGAGGACCCGCGGTGCGTGATGTTCTTCGCGCAGACGCCGCAGGACTGCGACCGCAAGCAGCTGACGCTCTGCAACCTCTGCCGCAACGAGCTCCAGAAGCTCAACCGCTGACCTTGACGGTGCGTTGAATCACCCGCGGCGCGTTGACGTCAGTCCCGGTGCGCTCTGTAGTACGGGGCTCTCTATCGGCCGGGAAGCGGAGTGACGACGATGACGGGCAAGCGGAGATTCCTCGGAGCGGTATTGGCGGTGGGGATGCTGGGGGGCTGCGAGCCCCTGGATGACGGCGGTGGCGGCGGCATCGGGGACGTCCTCTTCACCCGTGGCTTCGCCTTCGTGCGCGAGGACGACCGCAACGTCTTCGTGGTGGACGACAGCGGCGACGCCAACAGCCCGCAGCGGCTGACCAGCGTGGGCGGCGCCTACTGGCCTTCGGTGTCGCGTGACGGCCGCGGCGTGGTGTTCGTCCAGCGCAGCGGAGGCTCCACCTCGCTCCTGACGGTGCCCACCTCGGGCGGCACGCCGTCCACGCTGTTCCGGGCGAATGACTCGGCGTGCGCGCGCGGCTGCTCCAACTTCCGCACGCCCACCTTCAGCCCGGACGGGCGCAGCGTCGTCTTCGTCTTCTCGCCCGGAAACAGCTCCCAGACGGCGCTGGCGCGCATCAACACGGACGGCAGCGGCTTCCAGGAGCTCACGCCCAACAACGTCATCGCCTACGGCGCGCCGTCCTTCGTGCCCAACGGGAGCGCGGTGCTGGCGGGCGCGGGCAGCGGGCTGAACCAGCTCGACCAGCTCGCGCACGTGCCGCTCAACGGGAGCACCATCACCTATTCGTCCCTGAGCGCGGGCGTGCAGTTCGTGGAGAACCGCGTGGCGGTGTCTCCGAACGGCTCCCAGGTGGCGCTGGATGGGCGCCTGTCCTCCGGTGGCACGCGCATCTTCGTGGGACAGCTGTCGGGCTCGAACGTGGGGGCGCTCCAGCGCGTCACCAGCGGCGGGGCGGGCTCGGAGGAGTCGTGGCCGAGCTGGACGGGCGCCAGCCAACTGGGCTTCCTCATCAGCGCCGGCGGGAGCGACCCGGGCATCTACCGCGCGAACCTGAGCTCGGGCGCGGTGTCGCTGGCGGTGCCCAGCGCCACGGAGCCGTCCTACGGGCCGATTTGACCCGGAGCGGCTGACCTCGGGCCCGGTGGCGTGGCGTCAGGGCCGCCCGCCGGGCCTGATTCGCGCTGTGGGGGCGCCTGCGGTAGCCTGACGCATGGAGATGCCGGCATGAGCGTGTCACCCGACAGCAAGTCCCTTGCCTCTGGCGCGCCGTCCCAGGAGCCCATCCTGGGGAGCCGGGCCGGCAACCTGGTGGGCGTTGATGCCAGCGGCGCGGTGCTCGTGGACTTCCCGGGGAGCACCTCGGGGCCGGTGGCCGCGCGGCTCGCCGTCGTCGTGGAGCCGAAGGCGCTCCAGGCCGCCGTCGCCCAGCGGCAGAAGGTGGTGCTCCTCTTCGAGAACGGAGACCCGCGGCTGCCCTTCGTCATGGGGCTCATCCAGGAGCCCAGCGCGACGCCGCTGCTGGATGCGTTGCTGGAGTCGCCACCCCCGGAGGCCACGCCGCGGCCCATGGAGGCCCATGTCGACGGCAAGCGCGTCGTCATCGAGGGCCAGGACGAAGTCGTCCTCAAGTGCGGCGAGGCCAGCATCACCTTGCGCCGCAACGGCAAGGTCATCGTGAAGGGCACCCAACTGGAGTCGCGCGCCTCCGGCACCCACCGCATCAAGGGCGGCACGGTCGAAATCAACTGACCCTCCAGGCGTAAGGTGACGTGCGTCTGGGGCAACTGGCGCCCCAGCGCGCGAGGCGCGATGCTGCCGCGCGGAGGTCTGACAATGTCCCTCTTCAATGCCGTGCTGGCGGGCGACCGTGACGCCGTGGAGTCCCACCTGTCCGCCGGAGCGGACCCCAACCCCTTCGACGAGGAGGGCCGCACACCGCTGATGGCCGCGGCCCGGGTGGGACGGGCGGACCTGGTGCACCTCCTCCTGGAGGCGGGGGCCGACCCCGAGCTGACGGACCGCATCGGCGAGTCCGCGCTCATCATGGCCGCCGCGCACGGGCACACCGAGGTCTGCCAGTGGCTGATGCCCCACGCGCGCGCGGATGACCAGGACCTGGCCCGCACGCTGCTCTCCGGCCTGGGCATCACCGACTTGCGCCTGGACGCGCCGCCTCCGCCGGACAACGGCTTCCGCCGCAAGCTCGCCTCGGCCGGGGCCTACGTCTCCGGCAAGCTGGGCGACGACGGCGCCACCCAGCGGCTGGCGCGCGTCCTGCGCTCGGAGAAGCAGCGCAAGCCCTGAAACGGCGAAGGCCCGGGGCTTCACGGTGGAAGCCTCCGGGCCCTCGGGTGAAGCGAAGCGGGCGGGCCCTTCAGCGGGCCCGCCGCTTTGGCGCTACTCCGGCTTGGCGCTCACCGTGGCGCTGGGGGCCACGGTGCCCACCGCGCCGCTCTTCGTCTCCAGCGCGTCGGCCACCAGCTCGGTGATGTCCTTGATTTTGATGTTCCCCTCGCGGCCGGTGTCGTTCACCGCGTCGGAGAGCATCGTGGAGCAGAACGGGCACGCCACCGCGACGATGCCGCTGCCGCCTTGCTCCTTGTAGTCGCCCACCTGGCCCGGCTTCTTCTTGTCCGCGGCGTTGGGGTAGGGCGTGCTCGGGTCCTCGGCGTGCTTCAGCGTCAGCGCGGCCTCGTTCAACCGGTTGTGGTTGATGCGCGTGCCAATGTGCTCCTCCATCCACATCCGGCCGCCGCCGGCGCCGCAGCAGAAGCCCTCGCGCTTGCTGCGCTGCATCTCCACCACCTCGAGCCCGGGGATGGCGTTGAGCACCTCGCGGGGGGCGTCGTAGACGCCGTTGTGGCGGCCCAGGTAGCAGGGGTCGTGGTAGGTGAGCTTGCTGTTCATCACCGCGGAGAGCCGGATGCGCTTCTCCTTCAGCAGCTCGTTGATGAGCTGCGTGTGGTTGATGACGCGGTACTCGCCGCCGAACTCCGGGTACTCATTCTTGATGGTGTTGAAGCAGTGCGGGCACTGGGTGATGACGGCCTTCACGCCCATCGAGTTCCACGACTCGATGTTCGTCTTCGCCATCGTCTGGAACAGGTACTCGTTGCCCATGCGGCGCGCGGAGTCGCCGTTGCACATCTCCTGCTTCGACAGCGTCGCGAAGCTCACGCCCGCCTCGCGCAGAATCTTCACCAGCGCGCGGCTGACCTTCTTCTGCTTGTCGTCGTAGCTGCCCGCGCAGCCCACGAAGAAGAGGTACTCGTAGGGGCCGCCGTCGTCACCCCACGTGGGCAGCGCCAGGTCCTCCGCCCACTCGTCGCGCCGGTCCTGGCCCAGGCCCCAGGGGTTGCCCTGGCGCTCGATGCCCTCGAACACGCGCTGGATTTCGGGGGGGAACTCCGCCTTCACCTGCACCTGGTAGCGGCGCATGTCGATGAGGCGCGGCACGTTCTCGATGAACACCGGGCAGGCCTGCTCGCACCAGCCGCAGCTCGTGCACGCCCACACCGTCTCCGCGGACAGCGCGCTGCCGACGATTTCGGGCAGCGGCTCCTTCACCTTGTTGGGGCCGTAGCCTTCCTCCACCCACTGCTCGTTGTCCCAGATCCAATGCTTCAGGTCCTGGTTGACGCCCTTGTGGGTCAGCGGCTTGCCGGTGATGTACGTCGGACAGTGCGTCTGGCAGCGGCCACACTCCGTACAGGAGTAGAGGTCCATGCCCTGCTTCCACGTCAGGTCCTTCACCGTGGCCGCGCCGAACTCTTCCTTCTCCAGGTCCGGCGTGGGCAGCTTGCCGGTGGAGTGCGTGCGCTGGAAGAAGACGGTGGGCAGGCCGGTGATGATGTGGAAGTGCTTGCCGATGGGCAGGAAGTTCAGGAACGCCAGGATGATGACCAGGTGCGTCCAGAAGCCGGCCACGCCCAGCACGTGCGCGGCGGTGGCGCCCAGCGGCATCATCGCCAGGCCCGTCAGGCTGGTGAACGGCTCCCACCACACCAGCGCGGCGGCGGACTGTGGCACCTGCGTGGCGCCCAGCTGCGTCTGCGCGGCGTGCGCGGCCACCATGTGGCTGCCGCCGAACAGGAACTCGGAAATCATCAGCCCGCCGATGAAGCACAGGATGAGGTACGCCTCCCACGACGGCGTCAGGCGGTCCGGCTTCACCTTCCAGCGGACCCAGACGTAGTAGGCCACGCCCAGCAGGGCCAGCGCGGCGACCACGTCCTTGGCCAGCAGGTAGACCTTGTAGAGGAAGAGCAGCGCGGACTGCTCCGCCCAGAACGGGTGGCCCAGGTCCGTCAGCACGTCCAGCGCCGTGGTCGAAAACCCCATGGCGAAGAGCATGACGGTGCGCAGGGCCAGCACCATGAAGGCCGCGTAGATGAACACGTGGAACAGGCCCGGCGTGAACTCCTCCGGATCCACCAGTCGCTTCTGGCCAAGGCCGAAGCGCACCAGCTGCGCCACGCGGAAGGGGATGTTGTCGAGCCGGTTCTCCTTCTTCATCGCGAGCAGGACGCCCACGCGACCGGACATGGTCATCACGAAGATGGGAACGGCGAGGGCTAGCAACAGGCCGGTGATGATGGGACTCATGGGACTCTGAGGACCTCTGGGGCGCGGCGGATGGGCCCGGGCTGCCGCGTCGCGGCAATTCTTGAGTGCACTTCAACCCTAACAGGGGTGATTCGCGAATCAAGCGCGCTGCTGTCCCAGGTGTCCTTCACTGGAGAACGCGGCCTGGGTCCGCCGGGGAGTGAGCGGCCATCGTACGGATTTACCAGGGACGGGCGGCGGCCAGGGCCTCCTTGAAAATACCTGGGTGTCAACCGTTGTGGGATTCCCTCGCTCGGACCCAGGGCTTACCTTGTGCGATTGCCACGGGCACTGTCAGACGCTTGACTGTTCGTAACCGGCTGTAAATACGAACACGCCTTGCTGGAGGCCAGGCAGGTAGGCAGACGGTCTACACGGGCTCCAGAACTTTGAGACCCCAAGGGCTTTACAACGCGGAGCGACATCCCCAACATGGTTGGTAAATCGGTCAACGCCTGTTGGAGCGGGTTTCGCATGGGGTGAGCCCGGGTCGACCGAAGCGGCAGAGGAGCCGACAATGGTTCACGACGACACCACGTACATGGACGATGAAGGTTTGCCTTATGTGGATCCGCGGCAGGACGGTGACGCGGAGTCTTCGGGGGCCGACGAGGGCGCGCCCGGCCGCCGCTGGGGCTACTCCGAGGAGTCGTGGGGCGGCTGGACTGCGGCCGAGTAATACGCGGCCCCCGCGGCCGGTGGACGCGCGGGGGCACCAGCGGTAACCGGGGCAATGGATGCCCGCGTGGCGGCTCCCTCAGGGTGAGCCCCCGGGCCCCCTTGCTCCAAAGCACGACTCCCGACATTCTCGGACCCCGCAGCCTGCTCGTGAGCGTCCCCTGCTCCCGTGCGTTGTGGCCCATGAGACTTCCGGCATCGGGGGCAGTCCGCTCCCGCAGATTGATTCGCGGCACAATGCCTCGTGCGACCACGGGGGAGTACGTATGAAGCAGACGGCCTGGGCAGTGGAGCGTGACGCCGAGCAGGGCCGCGAGGTGCTCCTCCTCGTCACCCTGGAAGCCGACGCCGATGCCCCCCGCGCGCCCGTGGCCATCAACCTGGCCTTGGACCGCAGCGCCTCCATGCGGGGCGTGCCGCTGCTCGCCGCCGTGCAGGCCGCCCAGGCGCTCGTCGAGCGCGCCAGCCCGCGTGACTACCTGGGCCTGCTCACCTTCGACGCCGAGCCCGAGCAGGTCCTCCCCATGCGCGCCATGGACGCCAACGCCCGGGCGCAGCTCCTCAAGGTGCTCGCGCGCCTGGAGTCCGGCGAGGGGACCGCCCTGCACGAGGCCGTGGAGCGCGCCTCGGAGTCCGCCCGCCGCGTGCTCGTGCCCGGCGCCCGGCCCCAGGTGCTGATGCTCACCGACGGCGAGCCCTCCGTGGGCCCGTCGCAGCTCGCCGAGTTCAAGACCCAGGGCGCCCGCATCGCCGAGTCCGGCGTCATGCTCCACGCGCTGGGGCTGGGCCGCCACTACCTGCCCGACGTCCTGGAGGCCCTCACCAGCCCCTCCGGCACCGGCTTCGTGCACGTGGATGACCCCGAAGGATTGCCCATGGCCGTGGGCCAACTGGGCGCCGAGCTCTTCGGTGAAGTCGTCTCCGACGCGCGCGTGCACGTGCTGCCCACGGGCTTCGCCGACGTCCGCTGCCGCCACCGCTACCCCTCGCGCGTGGAGGGCGACGCCATGAGCGCCACCCTGGGCGCCATCTCCCAGGCCTTCCCGCGCCGGGTCCTCTTCTCGGGCATGTTGGGGGAGGCGGAGTGGAACCTGGGCGTGTCCACGTCCTACTCCGAGCGCGGCGATACGCGGCGCATCAGCGTGCCCGTGACACGCGTGCTGCCCGACAGCGACGCGGGCCGCTTCGTGCGCGCCGTGTCCGCCGAGCTGGACCTGGTCGCCGGTGAAGCCGCCGCGTGGAAGGCCCTGGGCCGCCGTCACCAGGACGCCGCGGAGCGGGCGCTGGAGGCCGCCGACGTGGCCCTCTACAAGCTCGCGCGGCTTGGCTCCGCGGAGGTGCCCGCGCAGCGCCACGTGGAGCGGCTGGCGGACCTGCGCCGGGTGATGGAGCGCCGGGCCAACAAGCTCCCCGCGCTGGTGCTGCGCCGCGCGCACTCCGAGGTCTCCCGCATCACCATGAGCCGCGTGGGCCCCACGGCGCCCGAGCCCGCGCTGCTGCCCTGGAAGACCGAGGACTGACGTCCGCCGCTCGGCTGCTCCCTGTGGGTTGATGACGTTGCCTCTGTGACGCTGTAACCCCCTCCGCCCGAGCGGTCCGCCTGGGAGTGGGCGTGGCGCGTCATGCGAGGGGAATGCCCGCCTGCCCAGATGGTTCACTGTGCTCGGAGGCATGTGACTGCCGCTGGCGGGCCAGCCTCCTCTAGGTTAACGGGAATCGCATGACGCATCGGCAGTCCAAGAGGCTCGGCAGTGTTGGCGGAATCGGACTGCTGCTGGTGGCGGCCGTCGCGTGGGCGGACCTGCCCGCGTCGGCGGTGGCCTCCAGCGCGCCGGACGAAGGTGACCCTCGCATCGAGGGCGCCCTCCTGGTGGACGCCACCCAGGTGAAGCCGGGAGACACCTTCCGCGTGGGCGTGCGCTTCCGGTTGGACCCGGGCTGGCACGTCTACTGGAAGAACCCGGGCGACTCCGGCCTGGAGACGGAAGTCGCGTGGGACACGCCCGGCGTCACCGTGGGGCCGTTGCAGTGGCCCTTCCCGCAGACGTTCCGCACGCCCGACGGCTTCATCACCACCCATGGCTATGACGGTGAGGCCATCCTCGTCGCCGACGCCAAGGCCGTGGATGGGGCCGCCACGGGCATGGTGACGGTGTCCGCCGCCGTGGAAGCGCTGGTGTGCGAGGTGCATTGCATCCCCGCGGAGCTGATGCTGACGCGCTCCATTCCCCTGGGACCCCAGACGGTGCGCGACGCCGAGACGGCGGCCGTCCTCGACGCCGAGCTGGCCAAGGTGCCCCGCCCCGCCAAGGACAGCGGCCACGCGGCGACGCTGGCGTTGGATGCGCCCCAGCTCACCGCGGGCCAGGATTTCACGGGCACCCTCACCCTGACGGCCTCGGGCGGCGCGGCGGTGCCCGCGGTGGAGGGTGACTTCTTCGTCGCCGACCGCATCCCCGGCGTCGCGCGCGTGGGGTTGGCCTCGGACGGTCCGGGCCGCTTCAAGCTCAAGGGCAAGGCGGAGCCGGACGTGCAGGCGACGGCGCCGGGCCTGACGGGCGTGCTGCGCCTGGGCACGGCGGCCACGGGCTACCAGTACCTCGAGGTGACGGCGCCGCTGGCCCCCATGGTGGCGGCCGGTGGCGCGGCGGGGACGCCGGCCGCGGTGAAGCCGCCGTCGGTGAAGGACAGCATCGCGGCGGTGAAGCCGGTGGGCGCCGCCATCGCCACGCCGCCCGCGGCCGGGTCGTCCATGAGCCTGGGGCTGGCGCTGGTGTTCGCCTTCTTCGGCGGCGCGCTGCTCAACCTGATGCCGTGTGTGTTCCCCGTGCTGGCGCTCAAGGCCTACGGCTTCACGCGCATGGTGCAGCAGGAGAAGGGCCGCGTCGGCGCGCATGCGGCGGCCTACGCGGCGGGCATCATCGGCACGATGCTGCTGCTGGCCGGCGGCGTGCTGGCCGTGCGCGCGGGCGGGGCGAGCGTGGGCTGGGGCTTCCAGTTCCAGGAGCCGCTCTTCGTCGCGGGGGTGTGCGCGGTGCTGGTGGCCTTCGCGCTCAACCTCTTCGGTGTCTTCAACGTGGGCCTGGACGGCACGGCGCTGGCGGGCAAGGTGGACCAGAGCCACGGCCTGATGCACAGCGCCGGCGAGGGCGTGCTGGCGGTGGTGCTGGCCACGCCGTGCTCGGCGCCGCTGCTGGGCACCGCGGTGGGCTTCGCCTTCGCGGCGGGCCCCCTGACGGTGCTGGCCGTCTTCACCGCGCTGGGCCTGGGGCTCGCGCTGCCCTTCTGCGTGCTGGTGCTGGTGCCTGGACTGGCGAAGAGGCTGCCCAAGCCGGGCGCGTGGATGGAGCGCTTCAAGCAGGTGCTGGGCTTCGCGCTGCTGGCCACCACCGTCTGGCTGGTGTGGGTGATGGGCGGGCTGGCCGGCGTGGACGGCATGGCGCGGCTTTTGGCGTTCCTGGTCGCGGTGGGGCTCGTGACCTGGCTGTACGGCCAGGGACAGGCGCAGGACGGCGTGCGCAAGCTGGCCACCGTGGCGGTGGCCGCGGGCGTGCTGGTGGCGTCCGGGCTGCTGACGTTGCGCTTCGAGGACCAGGACGCGGCGGCGGCGCCGCCGCGGCTCGGGTCCGCGGTGGTGCAGGCGCAGCCGTGGAGCTCGGACGCGGTGAACGCGGCGCTGGCGGCGGGGCAGCCGGTGTTCATCGACTTCACGGCGGACTGGTGCCTCACCTGCAAGTTCAACGAGCGCACCGTGCTGGCCACTGACGAGGTGCGCGACGCCTTCACGAAGCACCAGGTGGCCTTCTTCATCGCGGACTGGACGCGCCGGGACGCGAGCATCACCACCAAGCTGGCCGAGCACGGCCGGGCCGGTGTGCCCATGTATCTGGTGCTGAGCCCGGGCGTCCCCGACAAGCCGGAGGTGCTGCCGGAGTTGCTCACGCCGGGCGTGGTGGCGGACGCCGTGAAGCGCGCGGCGGAGTGCGCACCTTCGAAGCTGGGCAGCGGCGCGAACGTCCTCTGCGCCGCGGGTTTCCCAAGTCACTGAAGTCGTGCTGTCTTCCCCGCAGTCCCCAAAACGCTGGAGCAACGCCATGAAGCAGGTCTTCACCGCACTCGCGCTGGGCACGTTGTTCACGGGGGCGCCTGCCCTCGCCGACGCGGAAGTCGGCAAGCCCGCGCCGACCTTCACGCTGAAGGACGAGTCCGGCAAGGAGCACACGCTGGCGCAGTACAAGGGCAAGGTCGTGGTCCTGGAGTGGACCAACCCCGAGTGCCCCTTCGTTCAGCGGCACTACAAGAACGACACGATGGCCACCACGCTGAAGGGCTTCGACGCGAAGAAGGTGGTGTGGCTGGCGGTGGACTCCACCGCGCACAACACGCCGGAGAAGTCCGCGGCGTGGAAGAAGGATGAGGGCTTCCCCTACCCGGTCCTCCAGGACGCGAGCGGCACGGTGGGCAGGTCCTACGGCGCGAAGACGACGCCGCACATGTACGTCATCGATGAGAAGGGCGTTGTCCGCTACGCGGGCGCCATCGACGATGACCCGCGCGGCAAGAACGCCAAGCCGGCCAACCACGTGAAGACGGCGGTGGACGCGGTGGTGGGTGGCCAGCAGGTCCCGGCCAGCACCACCACGCCCTACGGCTGCTCGGTGAAGTACAAGAGCTAGCGCCCGCTCGGCTGGGGGCCTTCTGCTTGAGCGGCGGGCGGCGGCGCCATGGCCCGATGCGGGCGCTAAGGCCCCGCCGTCCCGCGCTCCTGTCGCGTGGAGGCCGTGCGCCCGGCCTCGCGCGGAATCGTGAGCAGCGAGCACAGCGCTCCCACGGCGCACAGGCCCGCGGACACCCAGAGCGCGCGCCGTGTGCCCACCAGGAAGTCCACGTTGGCGTCGCCGGCGAGCCCGCCCAGCAGCGGCAGCAGCGCCACCGCCAGCAAGCCGGCGATGCGGGCCACGGCGTTGTTCACGCCGGAGGCGATACCCGCGTGGCGGTCCTCGACGGCACCGAGCACCACCGCCGTGAGCGGACCGACGGTGAGCGCCAGTCCCAGCCCCAGCACCACGATGCCGGGGAGCACCGTGCTCGCGTAGTCGCCTCCGCGCTGGATGCGCGTCAGGAGCGCCAGCCCCACGCCCGCGAGCAGCGGCCCCGCCGTCATCAACGGACGCGCGCCGATGTGCCCCGCGAGCCGCCCCACCGAAGGCGAGAAGAGAAGCAGCATCAGCGTGATGGGGAGCAGCGCCGCGCCCGCGCCGAGCGCCGAATAGCCGAGCTGCTGCTGGAGGGCGAGCACCACCAGGAAGGTGGCGCCTCCGAGCGCGAAGTACACGACGAGCGTGGTGAGGTTCGCGCCGGAGAACGTGCGCGATTGGAAGAGAGTGAGTGGGAGCATCGGCTCCCGCTGCCGCGCCTCCAGGACGAAGAACGCGGCCAGCAGGACGGCGCCTCCGGCCGCGGCGACGATGGCCGCCAGGGGCCATCCATGGGCGGGGCCTTCGATGAGCGCGTAGATGAGGCCACCCAACCCGAGCGCCGCCGTCACCGAGCCCGCGACATCCAGCCCGCGCGCCCCTGTCTTCGGCGCGATGTCTGGCACGTACCGCAGCGCCGCCCAGGCGGTGAGCGCGGCCAGGGGCACGTTGAGGAAGAAGACGAAGCGCCATGAGCCCGCGTCCACGAGCCACCCACCCAGCAGCGGCCCCACGGCCGTGGTGACGCCGGACAGCCCGGCCCAGGCGGACACGGCGCGCTGCCGGTCCTGAGGCGGGAACGACGTGCGCAGCAAGGCGAGGCTCGCGGGCACCAGCAGCGCGGCGCCCACGCCCTGCGCCGCGCGGAAGGCGGCCAGCGTCCAGGTGTTGGGCGCCAGCCCGCACAACACCGATGTGGCGGTGAAGACGAGCATGCCCAGCAGGAAGACGCGGCGCTGCCCCTTCGCGTCGCCGAGCGCGCCCCCTGTGAGCACCAGGGCGCCGAGCGTGAGCAGATACGCGTCCACGGCCCATTGGAGGCCGGACAGGCCCGTGTGGAGTTCGCGGCCGATGGCGGGCAGGGCGACATTGACGGCGGTGGAGTCGAGGAACGCCATGCCGCTGCCCAGCACGCTGGCGAGCAGCACGCCCCGGCCGCGAGGACTGTCATAGGCGACGGGGGTGTCGGGGGCGGTGGTGGCCATGTGGCTCTACCGTGCACCCGGGGCTCCGCGCACGCCATCCGCCACGGCGGGGTGGGGACGTGCCGCCGGTGGCTCGCCATCCTGGCTGGTGCGCACTGAAGGACCCCGCACCCAGTGCCTACGCTGTGGAGGGCACTGGGTCGCCCCAGTCACAGGGAGGTGTCACATGGAGCCGATTTGCGAGCACATCCAGCAGGCCGGAGACCCGCCTCCGCGCTCGCGAGGCTGCGAGGAATGTCTGGCCATGGGAGCGAGCTGGGTGCACCTGCGTCGCTGCCTGAGCTGTGGCCATGTGGGATGTTGTGATTCTTCGCCCAACCGGCACGCGACGAAGCACTTCCAGCAGGCGGCGCATCCCGTCGTCCAGTCCTTCGAGCCGGGGGAGGAGTGGGCCTGGTGCTACGAGGACGAACTCTTCACCGAGCACCGTCCGGCGCCATCGCAAGACGCGCGGCCCTGATGTGGGTCGTCATCCGCTATCATCCTCCGGGCCCGTTTCAGCTCGTGGGAAGAAAGGCGCGGCACCGCACCATGGACGCGTGGACTCTCGAAGGCTCGCGCATCACCGACCCGGAGACGTTGAGCCGCCTGCGGGAGATGCTGGCGAACGAAAGCCCGCTCATCATCGAGCACCGCTTCTACCGGGAGACGCGTGCCCCGCACCGCTTCATCTGTGACGACGCCGACGTGCTGGACGAGTATCTCCAGGAGTCACGTCCTGGAGACTCGTTCTGGGTGTGGTCCTACAAGAGCCTCTGCCGGGGCGACAACCTGCTGCTCCAGGGGAAGATGCCGGACGCGCAGGGGCGGACGCCGGGCGGTGGCGTAGCCTGAGTCAGGCGGCCACGGGCGCGTCCGTGCCGTGCCCGTCCTGGGTTCAGCCTGCCTCGCGGAAGCGCTCGTAGCGCGCTTTCAGGTACTCACGGCGCGGCCGGTGGGCAGGCGCCTCCGGCAGGATGCTCAGCGCCTTTCCGGCGAAGCCCTTGAGCCCGTACTCCAACGTGGGCCCGTCGCGCTCGGCGAGCAGCCGTGGCGCGATTTCGATGATGCCGTCGGGGCGGATGCCCAGCAGGTCCGCGTCGAAGGCCCCGTGGTGGAGTTTGCAGAGCGAGAGGCCGTTGGAGACCTCCGGCCTGCCGCGCTCGTCCCGGTCTGGGAGGATGTGCGCCGCGTCCAGCAACTCCGGCCGGGGGAACCGGCATACCGCGCACCGCCGCGAATAGGCGCGCAGCACGTGCTGACGGAAGGCGGCTTGATGCAGCCGCTTCTTCATCTGGACCGTGGCGTAGCGGCGCTCCAGGCTCAAGAGCTTCGGGTCCGCCGTGTGGAGCCCCGGTGTCAGCACCTCCGCGTCTGGCGCGGCGGAGACGACGGTGAAGCTCAGCTCGGCTGGGTTGGCCTCGGAGATGTAGACGGGCCAGATGGGCCGATAGGCGCCCGGCTCGATGCCGTAGAAGTAGATGAGCGGGACATCCCATTCCATGCCCCGCACGAGGCGCCGGTTGTCGCGAGATGCCACGTCCGTTCCCTGGAACCGGTACTGGAAGCCCTCGTTCGAGCGGAGGTCGTCGTAGCGCGCCTCTCGGCCCTGGCGAGGCACGGTTGTCTTGATGGACAGCGCAGTCTCGCGCATGTGGCGAGGCCAGAAGATGCCGCGTGCGCGGTTGGCGAAGTTCAGCGTCTCGCCCTGGTACGTGAAGCCTCGGTCGATGACGTCCCAGGACAGCACCTCGCCATGCTGGCGCACCAGGTGTTGCAGCGCGTTCATGGCGGCGACCCGGATGGGCCAGTCGATGTCCTGGTTCGTCAACCCCGCCAGGCTACCAGGTCCAGGCCGGAGGCGAGGCCGTTGGGGCCGCTCCGCCGCTTCGACAGTCGCCACGTTGGTGTCCTCGTCAAGGTTTCAAACCGCGGTGTCCGGGCTGCCCTCGGGGGGGGGCCGGACCCCACGGACCCCGGCCGGGAGCTCGCTGTTCGGAAATGTCGGGGGTTTTGGCGTCACAAAAGTCCCGACATTTCCGAACAGCGAGGTGCAAGGCCGCTCCGGAGGGGCAGGGTGGAAGACCTGATTCGCTCGTCTTCCGCCTGGATGTAGGGACTGCCTGCGCCGCGGCGACCAGTTCACCAGGGGAGCGGTCAGCGCGACTCCAGCCCTGCTGCTTCCCCACGGCCCGCGCGTCCCTACGTTCTCCAGGAACTTCACGATGGCGAACGAAAGGTCATCCCCATGGAAGAGACAGGCGAGCGCACGATGAATCAGCCGCGGGGGGCCATCCAGGGAGACCGCCGGGAGTTCGAGGAGCTGCTGAAGGGCCATGACACCGCCCTCCTCACCACCCGTGGCGCGGACGGACACTTCCACACGCGGCCCATGGCGGTGGCGAAGAAGCACAAGTCCGGTACCGTGCTCTGGTTCGCCACCTGGACGGACACGCAGAAGGTGCAGGACCTGGAGTCAGACCCGCACTGCTCGCTGGCCTTCCACGCGACGGAGGACAGCGCCACGTATCTCTCCGTATCGGGCGTGGTGGAAATCGTCCGCGACAGGAGGGCCATCCATGACCTGTGGGAGCCCGGCTGGAAGCCCTGGTTTCCCCAGGGCCCGGATGAGGGCGACATCGCCCTGCTGCGCTTCACGCCTGAGCACGCCGAGTACGTCCACCCGGCAGGCGGAAAGCTCAAGGTGCTCTTCAGCACCGCGAAGGCGCTGGTGACGAAGCAGCGCCCCGACATCGCGCCCAAGAAGGAGCTGGACCTGCACTGAGCCTGGGCGAGCGCCCGCTTACCGCCGCTCCAGCAACGCGCCACCCGGCCCGAAGCCCAGCGTGAGGCACAACACGCGCGAGTGGTTCGCCAGCCGCGAATCCCTCCGCGCGGCCTCCGTGGCCAGCTCCGCGTCATTGAGCACCAGCGCCGTACCGCCGTGGCCCTCGCTCCCCATGGCCGCTTGGAGGATGTCCGTCACCAGCGACGCGTGGCCCTCCCAGCCGTAGGTGCAGCCCCCCGGGACCAGCGACGCGTCCAGCGGACACGGCAGCGCGAGGCACAAGGCATCGGGAGCCTGTGCCGAGAACACGCGCAGGGCGCTGGCGATGAACGCCACCGCCGCCTGCACATGACGCCTGTCCGGAGGCCGCGCCATGCCGATGAAGTACCGGGGCAGCAGCGCCGTATCGCGCTCGAAGATGCGCGGTGCCGCGGTGTGACTCACGCACTTGATGCCCGTCTGGCCCACGTCGAGCGCCACCGGCTGCGCGGGCGCGAGCGGCGCCAGCAGGCGCAGCCCCGCCTGGGCCGGCGCGAAGAGGGGACGCTCCGCCACGTACACAGGGCAGGGGAGCGCGGTGGCGACGTGCGAGAGCATGGCGCCGAAGCCCTCCAGGCACACCAGGCCGCCGCTGAGCCACACGGCCTCCACCGCGTGCCGCTTCACCAGCGTGGACAACGCCCCCGCGAGCGCCGGGCCCAGCCGGCCCGCGAGCGCTGACTCAGGAACCCCCGCGCGACGGTCCGCGTCCACGCGAGGCGCCCCGAGCAGCTCCCACAGCTCGCGCCCCATCACGGGCAGGTTCCACACCTCCAGCGGTGACACGCCCGGCAGCACCAGTCGCCACACGTCCCAGTCACGCATGCAATCACTCACGCCACGAGTCGGAGGATGCGTTCAGCGGCGTCCTTCGCGCCGTCGCGCGCCTGATAGGACGCTGCGATGCCGGCCACCCGCTGTCGCAGCAGCGTGCCCGGCTCCAGCAGCTGTCGCAGCGCCTCGCGGCAGTCCTCCACGGAGAGCGAGCGCGGCGCCCGCACGAGCCCCGCGCCCGACTTCGCCAGGAAGTGCGCCTGGATGGGCTGGTCGTTGCAGACGGGCAGGAGCAGCATCGGAACGCCCTCGGTCAGCGCCTCCATGACGGAGTTGGCGCCGCCGTGAGACACGAGCACGGAGACTCGCGATAACAGTTGTCGCTGCGGTGTGTATGACACAGCGACCACGTCCCCGGGAAGGTCGTGAACAAAATCTGTATCAGCCAGCTCACCCGCGCTGAGCACCACGGTGACGCCCAGGGGCGCGGCGGCCTCGGCAATCGTCTGAAACAAACCCGGCTGCCACGAAATCTGGCTGCCGAAGGACACGTACACCACGGGCCTGGTCCCCAGCCGCTCCCACGGGAAGTCCACCTCGTCACCGCGCGCCTCGGGAGGCCGTGACGGTCCGACCAGGTGGGTGGCGGGAGGCAGCCCCGCATCGGAGCCCAGGAAGGCCTCGGTGGCGAAGACGACGTTGAGGTCCGGTGACAGGCACTCACAGTTGCGGAAGCGGGCCTCGAAGCCGTGGCGGGCGAACAGGGCCTGCCGCTCGTCGGCCAGCGCGCGCACGTTGCGGCGTAGGCCGTAGTCGATGGGCGGCTCCAGCAGCGACAGCGCGGAGGACACGCCCGCCCAGGGGATTCGCAACGCATGGGCGGCCAGCACGGCGGCGTACTGCATGCCGTCCAGGGCCATGACGTCCGGACGAAAGCGCTCGACGGCCTCTCGCACCGGCGCCAGCAGCGAGGGCACGGCGTCAATCAACAGGCCGCGAATCCACTGCCCCAGCGCCGCTTCATCGAGCACCAACCGCGCGAGCGCCTCGCCTCCTGTCTCGATGGCGGGCACGGGCGCCTCGACGTGGGGCAGCGCCAGCACCTCCACGCCCAGCCGTTCAAGCTGTGGCGCGGGCTCGGGGATGCACAGCCAGCCCACGTGGTGGCCCATGCGGCGCAGCCACTGCGCGACGCCGGCCATGGGGTTGAGGTGGCCCTTCTCGGGGGAGGTGGCAATCAGGATTCGGGACATGGGGGATGGCCGCTGGCGTGGGCGTGGGCGTGGGCGTGGAGCATGGCGAGGGAGCACAACCGCATCAACAGCCGGTCCAGGACGCTCGCCTCGGGAGCGTCGGCGGCCAGACGTGCGGAGCGCTCCAGCAGGGCCCGGGTCGCGCCCGGGTCGACGACCTCCAACGGCGCCAGCCGGGCCGGTGTGAGCCATTCCCGGTACAGCTCCAGCCAGCGCGCGCGGACGGGGCTGGAGAGCGCGGTGTGCGCATAGCGCGGCGTCTTCCGGGCCCACCGGACCTCGTCCGGCACCAGCGTGCGCACCGCCTGCCGGAAGAGCCACTTGCCGGCCCCATGCCGCGCCAGCACGTCCAAGGGGAGCCCCAGCGCCGCGTCCGTGAAGTCCGCGTCCAGGTAGGGCGTGCACACGTTCACGCTGTGTGCGCGCGCGCTCCGGAGCTCGGGAGGCAGCACCAGCTCCCACAGCACCCAGGCCGCGTAGCGGACCTCCTCGGGGTGATCCTCGTCATGGGAGGCCAGCCCCGCGTCCCAGGGGCGGCGGAGGGCCCGCTGATCCACCCCCAAGTTGTCCACAGGCCCTGCGCGCAGCACCTCATGCGCGAGGCGCCGGTCCTCCATCACACGGGCCGCCGCACCCGCGAGCGCCGCCGGGTTGCCCATGAGCACCTCATCCGCGCCCGCGCCGCTCAGCAACGTGGAGGCGCCCTGCCGTCGGGCCTCCGCGTAGAAGGCATGACTGGCCACGGCGCGGGCGTTGAGGATGGCCGTCTCCTGGCTCAGGACGGCGGGCTCGAACAGCTCCGGGAGCACGGCGTCTGGGATGGACACGTCCACCAGCTCGACTCCAGCCGTACTCGCCACCATCCGGGCATTCCGCCGCTCCGTGGCATCCGCGAAGTGGACATCCATGGTCCAGGCGCGCACGCGTCCGGGGGCTTGCCGCGCGGCCAGGGCGCACAACGCGGCGCTGTCCACGCCGCCGCTCAGGCTCACGTCCACCGCGCCCGCCGCCAGGTGCTTGCCTACGCAGCCCGCCAGCGCGGCCACGAGCCGCTCCGCCAGCCGGTCCTCATCCTCGCGCGTCTCCGGAGTCCCCACGCTCCGCCGCACGCGCGGCAAGGCGCTCGGAACCCGGCGCACGCCCTGGAACACGCTGCTGTCGGCAGGCAGCGCATGGCGCAGGAAGGCGGCGACGGCCTCCGGTGACAGGCCCGGGGGATGGAGCCGCCACACGGACGGCGCCTGGCGCGCCGATGACTGGTAGCGGGGCAGGGTGGCGAGCATTCCGCCGGAAGCGTGAGACACGCGGGCACTGTGACAAGCGCCAGGGGCCGCGGGCAACCTCGTATAGTCCCGCCGTGCGCTACGAGCTCCAAGACGGACGCATCCTCACCTGGTCCCTGGAGACGCATGTCGCCACGCACTGCAACCTGCGCTGCGTGCAGTGCTGCCCGCTGTCGCCGCACCTGCCCGCCTGGTCCGTGGACCCCGCTGCCCTGGGCAAGGACTTGCGCCAGCTTGCCCGAGCCCTCCGGCCCAACGTCTTCAAGCTCACCGGCGGAGAGCCCTTCCTCCACCCCGACCTGCCAGCGGTTCTGGACGCCGTGCGCGCCTCGGGCATCTCCCCGCAGGTGTCCGTCACCACCAACGGCTTCCTCGCCCAGCGCGCCCCTGACGCCGTCTACGAGCGCCTGGACCGGATGACCCTGTCCGTCTACACCTCCGCGCCGCTGCCGGAGCGCTCCATCGCCCGCATCACCGAGCGCTGCGAGCAGCACGGCGTCTTCCTCACGGTGAAGCGCATCGACGCCTTCCAGCAGCTCACGCCGGAGGCGCCGCACGACTCCGAGGACGCCGTGCGCGGCATCCACGCGCGCTGCTGGCTGAAGGTCCGCTGTCACCTGGTCCACGCGGGCCGCTTCTACGCCTGCACGCGCCCGCCGCATGTGGCGACGGTGCTCGGTGGCACGTACCCGGAGATGCCCGCGCTGGGCGAGGTCGACGGCGTGCCGCTGAACACGCCGGACCTGGTGGGCCAACTGCTCGGCTTCCTCGAACGGGAGACGCCGCTGGCCACCTGCCGTTACTGCCTGGGCGGCGACGGCGCGTGGCAGCCGCACGCCCAGCTCCCTCGCGTCCGAAGCTGAGGGTCACCTCACCGGGCGCGCGGCTGGGACGCCTTGGGGAGCGAGGACTGCATGGACGGCGGATAGCGCCCACCCGCGGCGACGCCCGGAGGCGCGACGGCGTTGATGGCGGCCACGTCCTGGTCCGTGAGCGTCACCTCCAGCGCGCCCAGGTTCTCATCCAGATACTTGCGGCGCTTGGTGCCGGGGATGGGCACCAGGTCCTTCCCCTGGGCCAGCACCCACGCGAGCGCGAGCTGCGCCGGCGTGCAGCCCTTCTCCCGTGCCAGCCGCTCGATGTGGCCGACCAGCTCCAGGTTGCGCGTGAAGTTCTCCCCCTGGAAGCGAGGCGAGAAGCGGCGGTAGTCGTCCTGCGCCAGGTCCTCGAAGCGCTTGATTTGCCCCGTGAGGAAGCCGCGTCCCAGCGGGCTGTACGGGACGAAGCCCACGCCCAGCTCGCGGCACGCCTGGAGCACGCCGTCCTCCGGCTCACGGCTCCACAGCGAGTACTCGCTCTGGAGCGCGCTGATGGGATGCACCTTCGCCGCCCGGCGCAGCGTGTCCGCGTCCACCTCCGACAGGCCGAGGAAGCGCACCTTGCCCTCGCGCACCAGCTCCGCCATGGCGCCCACCGTGTCCTCGATGGGCGTCTGCGCGTCCAGCCGGTGCAGGTAGTACAGGTCGATGACGTCCACGCCCAGCCTGCGCAGGCTGGCCTCGCACGCCTGCTTCACGTACTCCGGCCGCCCGTTGATGCCGCGCTTCTGCGGGTCCGCCGGGTCGCGGACGATGCCGAACTTCGTCGCCAGCACGACGTTCGCCCGGTGCGGCTTGAGCACCCGGCCCACCAGTTCTTCATTGGCGCCCGACCCGTACATGTCCGCGGTGTCGAAGAACGTGATGCCCCGCTCCAGCGCGTGGAGCAGCGTGGCCTCCGACTCCGCGTCATCCCTGCCCGCGTAGAAATCGGACATCCCCATGCAGCCCAGGCCCAGCGCCGAAACGGTGGGGCCCTGCCTTCCCAGCTTCCGAGTCTCCATGTCCCTCACTCCTTCCTCGTGGTGACGCCCCTCTAACTGGTGCCTCCCGGCCTCGCATGACCTTCGAGTCCGGAATCGTCAAAGGGGGCCGGGAGGGCCTGCTCCGCGTCCAGGTTGCCGGGCAGCTCCACGGTGAAGGTGGAGCCCCTCCCCAGCGTGCTCTCCACGTGGACCCGGCCGCCCATGGCCTCCACCAGCGTGCGGGTGATGTACAGACCCAGGCCCAGGCCGCCGTAGTTGCGCTCCGACACGGCGCGCTCGAAGCGGCCGAAGAGGCGAGGCAGGTGCTGGGGCGCGATGCCGATGCCCTCGTCCCGCACCGTCAGCCGCGCTCCGTCGTCATGCGGCGCCAGGCGCACGTGGATGGGCTTGCCGTCGCCGTACTTCACGGCGTTGTCCACCAGGTTGGTGATGACCTGCTCCAGGCGCAGCCGGTCCCACCGGCCCACGATGTAGAAGTCCCCCGCCTCCAGCAGCAAGGAGGAGCCGGTTCGCGCCGCTTGGGGCTCATACCGCGTGACGACGTCCCGGACGAGCGACCCCAGCTCCAGCTCCTCCATCTCCAGCGAGAGCCGCCCAGCGGAGATGCGCGACACGTCGAGCAGGTCGCCCACCAGCTCCGCCAGCTTCTGCACCTGCCGTGCGCCCACCACCACGTAGCGCTCCACCAGGTCGCGCGGAACCGGGCCCGGGTTGCGGGCCAGCTCGCGCGCGAGCGCCTGGAGCTTCAGGCTCAGCGGGGTGAGCGGCGTCTTCAGCTCGTGGCTGGCAATGGACATGAACTCGTCGCGCAGGCGGATGGCCTCCCGAGCCTCCGCATAGAGCCGGGCATTCTCCAGGGAGAGCGCGGCCCGGTGTGCCAACTCCCTGGCGAACGCCAGGTCCGACGTCGAGTAATGCCGGCCGGAGTAGGAGTGGATGAAGCTGAGCACCCCCAACACCTGTCCGCGCGCAATCACGGGCACGGAGATGAGGGAGACGGGCCCCATCGCCTCCATCACCCGGGCATGCTCCGCGTTGTGCGTGAGCGCGTGAATGCGCTCCCGGGTCAACCGCTCGATGTGAACGGTCTCCGCCTTCAGCAAGGCGCCCGTGGGGGGATGCCCTGGGTTGCCGCTGGGGCGCATTCCGAAGCGGAGGACATCCTCCGCCAGCTCGTCGTCCTCGGGCCGGAAGTGCGCCGCCTCCAGGCGCCGGAACGTCCCGCCTGGCTCCGCCATGTCGACGAGGCACCAGTCCGCGAAGGTGGGCACCACCAGCTTCGCCATGTTCCGCAGCGTCGTCTCGTCGTTGAGCGACGACGTCAACACCGCGCCCGACTCCGCGAGGAGCCAGTCACGCGCCTCGGCCTGCTGAAGTTCGTGCGTCAGGGCCTCGGCGCGCTGTCGGGCCCGGACCAGGTCCGTCACGTCGAACCCGAAGCCGACGACGCCGTCGACCTCCCCCTGCTCGTTCCGGGTGGGCTGATACACGATGTTGAGATACGTCTCCTGTCTCTCCCCAGTGGGGAGCTCGCGAGGGAACGCCACCGCATTGCCCGCGTAAGGGACGCCGGTGCGGTAGACCTCGTCCAGCAGGGCGATGAAGCCGCGTTCCTCCGCCCAGGGAACCGCTTCGCGAGCCTCCCTGCCCTCCAGTGGGTCCGTCCCCATCAGCGTGTCGTTCATCGTGTTGGAGAAGGAATAGACGTGCCGGGGGCCACGCATGAGGATGATGCCCGCGGGCGCGTCCTGGAAGAGCGTGTGGAGCCGTGCCCGTCCGGCCTCCGCCTCGCTTCGGGCCGCCCGCTCCCGCTCCAGCAGCCGCGCCCGCTCCGCGTTGGCCTTGCGCAGCATGACATTCAGCTTCGTCATCAGCAGCGAGAGCACCGCGAAGGCCGCCAACGAGACAGCCCTTCCCGCGCCAGGCGACTGGTCGAGCAGCGGCTTCAGGAAGTAGAAGTCCGCCACCACCGTCGACAGGAGCGTCGTCGCCATGGCGGGGCCCCAGCCGCCCCACCAGCCGGCCACCATCACCGCGCCGAAGAAGAACAGGAAGGGGGTGGCGGGGAGGAACGGTGCCACGCTCGCCTGGATGAGCCACGCCGCGCCGAAGGCGAGCAGCGCGACGCCATAACGTCCGGCGCTTGAAGCCCAGCGTAGGTGATGTCGTTCCGGACGAGGGTGCATGGTCAGGGGCCGGCTCCGGACGGCTGCCTACCGCTGGCAAGGAACCGCGCACTTCTCAGGTAAGCACCGAAGCTCAATGCATGACATCTTGCTCGCCGCTCTGCCATGCAAGGCTGCTCAGCGCAGCCGGCGGAACGGCTGTGGCTTGGTGCCCACGGCCAGCGCGGATTCCTCTACGTGACACACGTCCAGGCTCGGCTGCGTCCAACCCAGGTTCCGCATGGCGCCGGCAAGCCGCTCGCGCAGTGGCACGACGTCCGAAGGGCTCGCGCCCGCCAACTCCAACCGGAAGTGCGCGACGCCCGCCTGTGTCAGTCGGAAGCCACGCAGCGCATGGTGCTTGAACACCCAGGCCAGCGCCCAGGCGTCCACCTCCCGGCCCGAAGGCGTGACGAAGTGGCAGGCCCCGCGTCCGCCGAAGTGCTCCAGCGTCCACCCGTGAAAGCCACAGGCGCAGGCGTCACGCCGCACGCTGCCCGCGTCGCCCGGGAGGTAGCGCAAGAGCGGCAGCACGCTGGGACGCAGCCGTGTCACCACCACCTCGTCCAGCCCAGGCTCCAGCCAGACATCCGGGGCCAGGACGTGGAAGCGGCCCGGCGCCTCGGGCCGCGAGCACTCCCAGGCCAGGGGGCCCGTCTCCGTTGTTGCATAGTAGTTGAGGACAGGCGTGGGCACCGCGTTCGCCAGCTCCGCGCGCAGGCCGGCGGGCAGGTGCTGCGCGGAGGTGAGCACCAATTGGGGCGTGGGCACGTCGCGCTGTGCCGCCAGCCACCGCAGGCCCTCCGGGTCGGAGAAGAGCACGGCGGGACGCACGCGGCGCAGGCGCTGGAGCGCGTCCTCGCGCAGGACGGAGATTCGGTGCAGCGCGCCGTCGTGGAGGATGGGCAGGCGCACCGAATACTCCAGCCCGCCCGGCAGCGCGTCCAGCAGCACCACCCTCGGATGCGGAGGCAGCGCCGCTCCCACGCGCGTCACGAGGAAGCGCAGCACGGCCCACATGTGCAGGCAGTCGCGCCGGTCCCTCACCACGTTCACCGGCGCGCCGGTGGACCCGGAGCTCTTCACCACCACGCAATCATCGGCGTCCGACGGCAGCGTGGGCACCGCGTCCCAGTTCGCGGCGAGGGCCTCACGGTCCAGGAAGGGCAGGTGGCGCAGGTCGTCCAGCGTCTGGAGGTCACCCGGGTGGAGGCCCGCCGCGTGGAGCCTCCGGGCGTGGTACGGCGAGTCCCGCAGCGCGTCGCGCAGGCCGGACAGCCGAGCGTCCAGGTCCTCGCGCGCCGCGTCCTCGTCGGCCAGGGAGGCGAAGCGGGCCAGGCCCTCGGCGATGGATTCGGCCCAGGGGATGTAGGGGCGCTGCGAGGAGGTGTCCCGGCGAATGTTCGCGCGAGGCGCGACGCGCAGGTGCGCCGACAAGACTTCCGTCACTCCCGCCACCCACGCGCCTCCGTGGCGCGCTGCTCCGCCTCGCGGAGGGCCTGCTGGCGTTTGTCCGCCTCCTTCTTCCGGGCCTCCTCCGCGCGCCGCATCTCCGCTTCCGCCTTGCGGTAGTCCAGTTGCTCGATTCGCGCGACGGAGCCCTTCGGCGACTCGCCCGTGCACTGCCCGCCCACGACGCGCACCCACTTGCGAAGGAACTCCTCGCGGCGGAAGGTGTTGGAGCGAATCATCTCCGCCGTCAGCGGGGCCACGTCCTGGAAGAAGCGCTGCAAAAGCGTCGTCGCGTCGTCGTTCTGCTGCAGCGCCTGCACCGTCTCCTGCCGCAGCGCCGAGGACACCAGCACGTGCGCGAGCATCACCACCTGCTCCCGCCACAGCGGGGAGCGGGCCCGGTCCTCCAGGGCGCCCCAGTCCGCGCGGGACGGGGGGCGGACCTTCGCGAGCCGGAAGGTGTCGCAGATGATGGCCAGCGCCAGGTCATGCGAATACGGCGACACGATGGGGGCTGCTTCGAGCTGCGTCTGAATCTCGCGGATGTCGAAAGCCATGGGACTCAATTCTCCAGCAATGCCTGGGCGAGGTCGGCGGCGGCCTTCGCGAAGTCGGAGGGCCAGCGCACCACCACCAGCCGGAAGCGGCGCTCGCGCAGCAGCGGCGCCAGCGCCTGCCGTGCGCGGAGCTCGTCGGGAACCGCGAGGATGGCCACCACGAGGCGCGAGCGCCGGATGGATTCCAGCACCGGCGCCAGGGGCTTCTCCGCGGTGACGTTCATCAGGAAGTCGCTGTCGGAGATGATGATGCGCAGCGCGTCGGGCCGCTCGCGGGACAGCGCGTCCATCACGTCGAAGGGGAACCGCGTACCTCCGCCGATGTAGCTCAGCAGGAAGTCGCGCGCCGTCTCCTCGTCGTACATCCACGGCGACACCTGTGGGTTGCCGTGCGAGTACACGATGCCGCGCACCGTGGCCTTCTTCCGCAGCGCGGAGGCGGACAGCACCTGGGCCGCCAGCGTCATCGCGTTGAGGCTCAGCTCCGGGTTGGGCATGGAGCCGCTGGTGTCCAGGTAGATTTCCACGGACGGCGCGCCCAGCTCGGACGGGGGCGGCAGGTCCGCCTCCAATTCGCGGCGCAGCGGAGACACCGCGGCCAGGTGGCCCTGGGACAGCACCGTCAACGTCCAGTCGATGCTGGATGGGTCGTCGCCATACTCCCACGCCTGGGGCGTGGTGCGCAGGTAGGGCTCCGGCTGGGACGGCGCGGTGGGGAGCTTCAAGATGTGCCGGTCCACCAGCCGCCGGTAGTGCTTCGCCACCAGGGCCCGCCGCAGCGTCCCGCCCTGCTTGCCGGGCAGGTGCTCGGTGACGCGGTGGATGGTGTCCAGCGCGTCCTTCTCCTTCGCGCGGGTGCTCAAGGGCTCCAGCCAGCCTCGCCCCTCCGCCTCCTCCAGCGCGTCGTCCCAGCGGCTGCTGCCGTGGATGGCGGCGTCCAGGTCGTCCACGTCCGGCACGGAGACGTCCCCGCCCAGCGGCAGGCTGAACTCCAGGTCCGCAGGCTGCTCGATGTACCGGATGAAGGTGGCGCAGAAGTAGAGGAACTGGAGCTTGCCGGTGGGCAGCGCGTAGAAGGTCTGCGCGAACATGCGCGCCTCGGCGCGAACGCCGGGGTAGCGCTGCTCCATCGCCTCGAGCTGCGCGGCGGGCACCAGCTCCCCAGGGAGCAGGCCCCACAGCTCCTCGTAGATGGCCAGGTAGAAGAAGAACAGCGGCGACACCTCGCCGCCCTGCACGCGCTGGAAGCCGCGGTACACCGCGCACAGCGCCGCCGCGTGCGTGCGGCCCACCACCTCGTTCACCTGCAAGTCGTAGAAGAGGTTGGTGAGGGACTGCTTCAGGCCGGGGACCAGCCGCTGCTCCTGCACGCGCAGCTCCGCGTCCCAGCCCAGCGTGTGCGGGAAGCGCGCGTGGTGACCGATTTCATGCGCCAGCACCGCAGTGAGGCTGCCAGTGGCCTCCATGGCCTCCAGGAGCTTGAAGTTGACGAAGACCTGGCGCTTCACCAAGTCGATGTACGCGAGCGGCTCCTGGGCGTGGCTTTCGTCGGGATGGAAGGCCACGTGCGGCTCGGGGGGGCTGAGCTGCACGCGCACGTCCCACAGCGCCAGCGCGTCGCGCCAGCCCGTGGCCACGTCTTCGCGGGTGATGCGCGGCGGCGGGCTCATTCCGGGACGAACACCAGCACGTGCTGGGAGGTGTGCAGCGTGGCCGCCACTCGCCAGTCATTGCCCAGGGTCGCGAACCACGCGTCCGCGCGCGGGTCCTCCCGCAGCGCTTCGTCCAGATGGGGACTCTCCACGCGAGTCTGCTCCGGCACCTCGCGGCAGCCCATGGCGCCCAGGCTGACGGGCGCCTTGGCCAGCCAGATGCCCTGCGTGGCCGCGTCGCGGCCCGCCACGGCCTGACGGTGCCGGTCATGCACGCACACCACGGTTGGGGACAGGAAGTGCATCGCGCCGGGGAGGAATCGGCTGTCCTCTTTCGACAGGTCCACCCAGTGCGCCTGGGCCCGCTCGGCCAGCGGCGCGTCGGGCGGCTCCAGGGCCACGGCGGACGTCTCCCGCAACCGCGCCTCGATGTCCTGGAGCGACGTCAGCCCCTGGCCCACGCGCCAGAAGATGCGCTGCACCCACGGCGGCGCGGACTCCAGGTTCTCCCCCAGGTTCCACAGCTGGGCGAACACCTGCGAGCGCGCCTGGGTGGGCACGGCGGCCAGCAAGCGGGGAATCAGGTCCGACCACGCCAGGGTGAAGAAGTTCTGCCTGCCGGCGCTCGCGGGATACAGGTAGCCCAGGCCAATGGCCTCCGCGCCTAGCTGGAGGTAGGCGCGCAGCAGCTCCTCGCCCTCCGCGGCTGGCGTCCCCGCCTCGAGCAGGGATTGTCCCAGCCGCTGCGCGGCGCCGCCGGTGAGCTCGTGCCACAGGCTGGAGTCCCAGCGCACGAACCGGGCGCGGGCATTGGCTTCCAGCTCGTCGGTGAAGGTGCTCATGGGCGGCCGCCCGGGTTCTCCTTCAGCCACGTCGCGTAGTTCCGGTAGCGGCTGTAGAGGGACTTGAGGTGGATGACGTCCTCGTAGACGGGGCCGGACAGCTCGTGCCGGGTGAGCAGCTCCTTCATCAGCACCGTCACCCGGTTCATTCGCTTCTCGGTGGTGCGCAGGTCCACGCCGGACAGGCCCTTGTCCAGCTCCTGGCGCAGCGCCGTCACCTTGCGCCGGAGGGGTTCGTGCGTGTCGTAGTGGCCCATGGCCATGTCGAACATGTTCCGCAGCCAGGCCACGCGGTCCTGGAGGAGCATGCGGTGGCCCTTCACCTCGAAGAAGGCGCTGCGCGGGTTGGGCACCAGCTTCTCGTGCAGCACCCAGGGGGCAATCTGCCGGAAGTCCTCCAGCTCCACGGCGGCGTGGCCGCGGAAGAAGGCCATGGCCTTCGCGAAGTGGAGGATGGTCTGGTACGCGCGCACGCTGACGCCGTTCTCCGTCTGCGTGCAGAGGTGGACCTTCTTGTCCAACGGGCACTGCTCGTTGCACACCGCGGCCACCGTCTGCCCGGCCAGCTTGAGCGTGTCCTTGTGCTTGAACTCGAAGCGCGGCGAGGCCATGCGGCAGAAGTCGAGCTGCCCCAGGAAGAAGGCGATGCGCTCCAGCACGTCCTTGGGCACCTCCACTTCCAGGATGGCGGCGTAGGCGCGCTCCAGCTCGCCGGGCGTGAAGACGACTTCCTGGGGCAGCAGCTCCTCGGGGGACTTGTCGGCCTCCAGCCGCTGGAGGAGCTGGTCCATGAACCCCGAGTTGAACGGCACCGCGCGCACCACCACGTCGATGCGGTCCTTCAGCGCCTCGATGACCTGGAAGGTGCCGCCGCCCTGGTCGTCGTTGGCGGTGAGGAACCAGGACGAGCGGCCCGCATAGACGTACTGGTCCATCATCTCCGCGTAGCCCTCCGCCATGAGGGACAGGAGCGCGGACTGCGTCTTGGTGGGGATGCGGTTGTACTCGTCGATGATTTTGACGCGCTGGCCAATCCACTTGCGCCAGCTCACCTTCACCGCGGACAAGTCCTCCGCCTTGAGCATGTCGGAGGGCAGCGGCGCGCCCAGCAGGTCCGCGATGGAGAGCTGCGGATGGCCGCGCTGGATGCCGCGGTGGACCTCGTCGCGGCCCATGCCGGACAGTAGGGCCATGAGGAGGGCGGACGTCGTCTTCCCGCGTCCCGGCCCGCCCACGAGCAGCGCGCGCCGGCAGGTGAAGAGGGTGAGCAGGGGGATGAGGACGAACGAGCTGTAGCTGGTGTCCTCGGGGAGGTGGAGCTCGTCACCCGCGGGCGTCTTGAGCGACGCGGCCGCGCCGAACTCCAGGTCGTAGTAGGGACAGATGACGGCGTTGTTGGTGATCCACCAATACGCCTGCCGCATCTTGTCGTGGAGGCTGCCGCCGTCGCGCTCGGAGAGGTGGACATTGAGCTGCTTGTCCGCCGTCGCGCGCCCGGTGAGCAGACGCGTCACCCAGTCCTGGTTGGCCATGCGCGCCGGAGCCTATCACCCGGAGTGGACGGGCGCAGGCCGGTGTCCCACCGCGGCCCGCCCGTCGGGTCGCTCAGGGCCCGCGCAGCCGCGACATGAGCAGGAAGCCCACGGCGAGCACGAGCAGCACGCCCACCACGGCCCACAGGGCGACGGAGCACCCAGGGGAGGACTTCGAGACGATGGGCAGCTTCTGCGTCCGGAGGTCCTCGGTAATCTGCGCGAGCAGCCCGGCGTCGTAGGACACGGGCTCACCCTTGCGAATCTTCCGGCCCAGCTCCTCCAGCTCGCCCCCCGGCAGGTAGCGCTCCGTGAGCAGCAGGCTGCGCGCCTGGAGCTCCCGTTCGGTGCCATGGGCGGCGGGGTCCAGTCCGCAAGCCGCGCAGGGGGTGAAGGCGCCCACCTTCGAGTTGCCACACCGCACACAGACAGCCAGGGTCATGCGCCTACCCTAGCGCGAATGCCCCGCGAGGAGCGGCCCGCCAATCCTCACGGGCCGCTCGGCGGGCGTCACATCAGGGGGCCAGGTTGCTCAGGTGCTCCACGCTCCCCGCCGCGAAGCCCGCGGTGCGCGGCCGGTGACCACTTTGTGGTCACTCCATGCGTCAGGTGACCGGTTCCGGCCGCGCGGTGGCGTGACGCTCCGGGGGGCGGCACGCGGCACAGCCGCTGCAATGTCCTTTGCGCGTCCCATCCGGGACACCCGCAGTGCACCCCTCAGGAGACGCCCCATGGATGAACAGTCGCTCGCCTCTCGCCAGCGCTTTCCGCGTTGGATGCTGGCTGGTTGGATGGCCACCGCCGCCTTCGTTGGCTTCCGCCATGTGCCCGCGGCCAACGCGTCACATTCGCATACGGGCTGGAACCAGATTCACATCGCCACCATTCATGGCAATGACGGCCCCGCGAGTGGCGGCAGCGGGCCGGGCTCGCAGGACGAAGAGTACTGCGTGATGTCGGAGACCACCGCGCTCCCGGCCGCGACGATTGCGCCCTTCATCGAGCAGACGTTGGCGAAGCTGGACTTCAGCCTCGTCTGGGATGGCGCGGCGGACTGGCGCGTGGACCTGTGGCGCACGCAGAAGTTCTGCAACCAGTACGCGACGGCGGACCGCAACCGCATCGAGCTGGAGTTCCGCGTCCGCGAGTCCTGGGCCGCGCTGTGCGGCGGCGAGCAGTACGCCTGTGTCACAGCCGTGAATCCGGTGACGGACTCCAGCGGGAAGCACCAGCACTACATGTACATGAACGCGCACCTGAAGCGGGAGCAGATGGCCGCCATGGGAGAGCGCGCGCGCAAGTTCATCAACCACGAGACGGGGCACCTCGTGGGCCTGAGAGACCCCAGCTACCACGGGGACTGCATGCACAGCGTGATGCACAACAACCTGTACCTGAGCTACGGGTGCACCGACCCGGTGTGGCACCCGACGACGTCCGACTTCGTGTCCGTGCGCAACATCGCGAACCGCGCCAACTGAACGCCGTCATCCCTTCGACATGAGGAACTTTTCCATGAAGCGCTTCCCTCTGCGTGAGTTGGCCCATGTGGTCGCGATGTCCGGTGTCGTCCTGGCCGCGGTGCGGTGTGGCAACCCCGAGGACACCCACGCGCCCGACGATGCCTCCCAGTTCAACGTGCACAGCGCACTGCTGACGAGCAACCGCGACGCCCTGCGCCTGTGCGTGCGGGAGTCCGCGTCCCTGCGTGGCAGCGCCGCCCGCATCACCGAGCGGCTCGGTGCCAGCCTGCGGACCGTGTCCGGCCATCCCGACTGGGAGGCGGCGCGCTTTGGCGGCAAGGCGCCTACCATCGAGCGGGGGTGTCCCGGACCGGCGCTCGCGTTGGAGCGGCTGGAGCCCAAGGAGTCCATCATCGGTCCGGGTGTCGCGTTGAAGCCTGGCCGCTACCGCACCTTCATCCACGTGCTGGATGAGAAGACGGCGGACGTGGTGCTGGGGGAGCGGCAGGTGGACCGGGCGCCAGCGGAGTTCCTGCGCGTCGACGACCATGTGCTCGCGGAGGTCTCCACGGCGCTCGTCGTGCGTGAGTCCTACCTGGACCACCCGGAGTTCGCCGCGCGCTGGCTCACGGGCGCGGTGGGTCTCGAGGCCATGGAGGCCGGCCTGCCCGGCGTCCTGGGAGACGTGTTCGACAAGCCCGTCACGGAGGCCTCGTCGCTGGTGAAGCCCTCGTTCGAACCCACGCACTGAGACGTGGGGGCTCATGCCCTGCGAGCGCGCGGCGCACGGGTGGGCCGGGCGGGAGGCGTCTCCAGCTCCCGCCCGGACATCCGGCGCAGCTCGGCGTTGCCCAGGACGACCTGCGTCAACCGGGAGCGGGAGATGCGCAGCGCCGAGGCGGTGGCGACGACGTTGCCGCCATTCTCCACGAGGCTCTGGGCAATGCACTGCCGCTGCACCTCCGCGAGGAAGTCGCGGAGGGAACCTCCATGTTGCCGGAAGAGCATGGGGATGTCCGTCATCGCCGCGGGCGCGGGCCGGGGCTCGGCGCACTCCAGCGCCCGCTGCAAGAGCGGCGCGAGCACCGCGCCACCAATGGCTGGCGCATCCGACAGGACGTCCGCCGCGCGCACCACGTTATGCAGCTCGCGGACGTTTCCGGGCCACGGGTGGGCGCGCATCAACCGCGTGGCCTCGGGAGTGAACGACTTCGGCGAGCCCCCGCGCTCCTGTGCCGCCTGTTCCAGGAAGTACGTGGCCAGCAGGTGCACGTCTTCGTCGCGCTCGCGGAGGGGCGGCAGCTCCACCTGGATGCCATTGAGCCGGAAGAAGAGGTCCTGCCGGAAGTCGCCCGCGCGGACCGCCTTCGCCAGGTTCCGGTTGGAGGCGGCGACGACGCGCACATCCACCTGGACCGTCTCCGCGCCGCCCACGCGTTGGAACGAGCGCTCCTGCAAGGCCCGCAGCAACGCGGCCTGTCCCCGAGGGCTGATGTCGGCCACCTCGTCCAGGAACAGGGTGCCGCCGTGGGCCTGCTCGAAGCGCCCTCGCTGGCGGGCCAGGGCCCCGGTGAACGCGCCGCGCTCGTGGCCAAACAGGTCCGACAGCAGCAGCTCATCGTTGATGGCCGCGCAGTTGACGGCGACGAAGGGGTCCGAGGCACGCCGGGACAGGTCATGGATGGCGCGCGCCGCCAGCTCCTTGCCCACGCCCGTCTCACCGAACAGCAGCACGCTGGCGTCGGAGGAAGCCACCTTGCGCAGCTGCGCCACGGCCGAGCGGAACACCGCGGAGCGGCCGCGCAGGTACGGCGGCGCGAAGCCGTCTTCCGTGGGGGACTCACCCAGCAGGGTCCGCAATTGAGGTCTGTCATAGGCGCGGCGGAAGCGCTGCTGGGCCTCGGGTGGGAGCGCGTCGATGAGCCGCCGCCACTCCGCGAGCGCCGCCTGCCGAGCGCTCAACCGCTGCGCCTCGGCACCTCCCGCCTCCGCCAGTTGCAGCGTAAGGACGCGGACCCGCAGGGTGAAGTCCTGGGCGCTCAGGCGGTCGGGGCGGGCGCTCGCGCGGCGCAGGGCCCGGCGCGCACGAGCCATGTCGCCATTGGCGAAGGCAACCCGGGCATCGAGCAGATGGAGCCGGGCCGGCTGGGTGGCGCTGTTGCGCAGGTAGAGCCGCTGGGCCAGGGCGTCCAGGACGGAAGAGGCCTCCGTGGCCCGTCCCAGCGCGAGCAGGGCCTCCACGCGCAGCCATCCGGTGGGGATGGCATAGAGGTGGGGCTGCGCCGTCTCCTCGTCGCCGCTCAGTCCGTCTAGCGTGGTGAGGGCCGCCTCCCACTCTCCGCGAGCGCATTGGAGCTGGGCGCGGCTCAAGCCCACGGCCAGCCGGGCCTGGGGTGAATCGGGTGCGCGCGCCACGAGCGCGGCCAGCTTGCGCTCCGCCTCGGCGGTATCGCCCAGGAAGCAGTCGGTGGCGATGGCCTGTGGATAGGCGGAGAGCTGCTGGAAGGGGATGTCCAGTCCCGGCAGGGCGAGCGTGAGCGCGGACTGGGCCTCCAGGTGGCGGCCCTCCCGGGAGTAGGCGAGTCCCAGGCCCAGCAGGGCCACGGCCTCGAAGGGGACCTCGCCGCACAGCAGGGACAGCGCGGCGAGCCCCAACTGGATGGCGGCGGTGTTCTGCTCCGCGCGCCGGGCCAGCGTGGCGAAGGCGACCTTGGCCAGTCCCACCAGGTCGTCCAGTCCGGCGGCGCGAGCCTGGCCCTCCACGGTGGTGAACAGGCGCCGAGCCAACGTGTCGTCGCCGGCATCCATCGCCACGCGTCCCTCGAGCACCGTCATCATCAGGCGTGAGAAGGTGTTCTCCGGACCGTCGAGCGCCGGATGCGCCTCGCGCGCGAAAGCGATGCCCGCCTCCCGTTGTCCCGCGTCGAGAAGGAACTGCAGATGCGTAGGCGCCAGGAAGCCATGGTCCTCTGAGATTCGGCCCGCGAGTCCGTCGGTGCCCAAGGCCCAGGCGACCAGCGCGTGCCCGGACGCCACCTGCCCCCCTCGCACGAGGACGTGCGCGGCCGTGGCAAGCAAGGCACTGGCCCACCGCGCCTGCTCACCCCAGGGGGCGAAGCTCCAGGGCGCGGGCATCGCGCTGTGCGAGGGCGTGGGCTCCAGCGCCCACAGGATGCCCGCCGCCATGTCCGCGGCGCGTCCCGTCGCCTGCTGGAGCAGCTCACGTCCCAGCCCCAGCGGATCCGCTGCCAGCATCAACAGCAGGGCTTCGTCGGAGGCCTCGGCCAGCGGCGCCAGGCGGGCGCACGTCTCGCGGACCGCGGGCACTTCCAGCAGGTTCACCGCCATGTCGAGCGTCGCGGCCCTGGTGGGCGCCAGCCGGTGTCCCGGAAGCACCGTGCACAGCCCCGCCTCACAGGCGAGCCGGGCGCCCTCATGGAGCGACGTGCCCAGGGCCTCGGCGAGCGTGTTCACCGGCAGTGGCCGAGGCGCCGCGCAGGCAGCCAGCACCGTCAGTCGACGCAGGCGCGCGGGCTCGCGACGCGCGGGGTGCAGCAGGGAGGCGATGGTGTCATCAGGAGAGACAGGCACAATCGGAAAGCCTGAGGCCGCTCCGACAAGCCATCAAGGGCCCCCACGGAGACCGCCTGCAGGAGCGCAGCGCCGCTGGAATGCTTCAGCAAAGCGGTTTCATCAGGGGCGCCTGCCTGCTCGCAGGCCGTGCGACGGGGTGTGGCTCAGGCCCGCGTGACGCCATGCCCGGGGGCATCCGTTGGCAGCTCCAGCCGTGCGCCCGCGTACCGGGCCCCGCCCTGGAAGGGGTGGCTCGCGATGAACAGCGGCGTATCCAGGTCGGCATAGGTGAAGCCCCCCAGCCCAGCGGCCAGGTGCGCCGAGGCGGACATGGCCAGCACGCTCTCCACCATGCCGCCCACCATGAGCTCCAGGCCCGCGGCGCGAGCGAGGCTCCACATCGTCAGGGCCTCGACGACGCCACACTTCATCGTCTTGATGTTGATGGCATGCGCGGCGCCTTCCCGGATGAGCCGCAGCACGTCCTTCGCCGAGCGCGCCGACTCATCCGCGCACACCGGCACGCGCGAGCGGCGCGTGAGCTCCGCCATGCCGGCCACCTCATGCGCGGGCACGGGTTGCTCGAAGAGGGCCAGGGGAACGTCCGCGCGCTCCAGCGCCTTGAGGAAGGCGAGCGCCTCGGCCACGTCATAGCCGCCGTTGGCATCCGCGAAGAGCCGGGCCTGGGGCGCCACTTCATGGATGGCCACCAGCCGTGCCGCGTCTTCATCGGGCGGCAGCGCCCCCACCTTCACCTTCAGCGTGGTGATGCCCCGCGCCAGGATGGCCCGCGCGGACTTGCGCGCATGGGCCACGTCTCCCGCGGTGATGGTCATGTCGATGTCCAGCGTGGCCTGCGCGCCGCCCAGCATCACGTACAGCGGAACGCGGTAGTGCCGAGCCAGCGCATCGAGCAGCGCCGTCTCCACGGCGCACCGGGCGGAGGGCGCCAGCGCGAGTGAATCCCCCAGCGCCTCGGACGCGGGCCGCCAGGCGCGAGCGTCTTGTCCCATCAGTCCCGCGCGCACCTGCTCCAGGGCGGTCAGCGTACTGGCTTGAGTTTCTCCACTGACGGCGGGGAAGGGGGCGGCCTCGCCCAGGCCCTCGGTGCCGTCCGCCAGGGTGAGCCGCACCAGGACGTTCTCCGCGGCGTGCTGCGCGCCGGTGGCGATGGCGAAGGGCTCGGTGAGCGGGAGGTGCAGCGGCTCGAAGCGGACGGCGGTGATGAGGGTGGGCGTCATGGGCGACCGAGGAGCCTAACGGGAACTGATACATGTCCGCCGCGTGTACTTGTGACGGCCCCGCATTCGTGTCGACATGGAGCCATTCTGAACGACCGATTCCAGGCGGCTCCGGCGCCCGACATGGATGTGCTGCTCGTGGCGCTCGAGGAAGCGGAGCGCCACCAGCCCGAAGGCTGCATGGTGTTGCACGCCGTGCGGGACGCGGCGGGAGCGCTGGTCGACTTTCAGTGGGCCTGGGCCAATCCCGCGGGCGCGCGAGCACTGGGGCACGCCGCACCGGAGTCGCTGCGCGGCAAGCGGCTGCGCGAGCTGATGCCGGGCTCGGGATTGGCCGCCCGGGTGGACCTGCTCCGGGAGGTGGTGGAGGCGGGGCGGCCGGCCGCTGACAGCTTCCAGGAAGGGGACGCGTGGCTGCAGGGAACGGCGGTGCCGCTCCGGGACGGTGTGCTGCTGCGCCTGCGTGACATCACCAGCGCCCTGCGGCTGGAGGAGGGCGTCCGGGAAACGCTGGACTGGGTGCGGAGCATGCTGGAGGCCACACCCGACGCGTTCTTCACGGTGGATGCGGACTGGCGGGTCACCTATGTGAACCACGAGGCCGCGGCGCTCAGCGGGCGCTCACAGGAGCAGCTCTTCCGGCAGATTCTGTGGCAGGCGTGCCCGGAGTTGCTGGGCACGCGGATGGAGCGGGAGCTGCGCCGCGTCGCGAGCGGTGCGGGCCCCACCATCTTCGAATGGCGCGCCACGCCTGGACGCTGGCATGAGGTGCACGCCTGGGGCGCCAACGGCAACGTGTCCATCTTCGGGCGGGACGTCACCGCCAGGAAGCAGGCGGAGGCGGAGCGGGACGTGCTCCTGTCGCGTGAGCACTCGGGCCGCCTGGAAGCGGAGGCCCTGGTCCACGAGCGCACCCGCGAGCTCATGGCCGCGCGTGAGCGACTGGTGCAGTCGGAGAAGCTGGCCATGGCGGGACAGCTCGCGGCGGGCGTGGGGCACGAAATCAACAACCCGCTCTCCTACGTCGTGGGCAACCTGCAGTTCGCGCTGGAGCAACTCGAGCCCCTCGCGGCGCGAGGCGAAGTGAGTGCCGCCTGGGCCCGCGCGCTGGGCGAGGCGATGGAGGCCCTGCGCGAGGCGAAGGAAGGCGCCGAGCGCATCCGCACCACCGTTCGCGATTTGCAGACCTTCGCCCGAGCGGAGGAGCCGCGCCTGTCACCCGTGGACGTGCACGCGGCGCTGGAGTTCGGCCTCTCCATGGCGATGCCGCACCTGCGCCACCGGGCCCGGGTGGAGAAGCGCCTGGGGCCGGTGCCCACGGTGATGGCGCACGAGACGCGGCTGGGACAGGTGTTCCTCCAACTGCTCGTCAACGCCGCGCAGGCCATCCCGGAAGGAGACGTGGCGCGCTACCAGGTGACGCTCTCCACCTGGAGGGACGGCGCGACGGTGGTGGTGGAGGTGGCGGACAACGGCCACGGCATGGCGCCCGAGGTCCTGGAGCGCGCCTTCGAGCCCTTCTTCACCACCCGTCCCTTGGGGGAGGGCGCTGGACTCGGCCTGTCCACCAGCCTGGGCCTGGTGCGAGGCATGGGCGGCGAATTGTCGGCCTCGAGCGCGCCGGGGCTGGGCAGTGTCTTCCAGGTGCGGCTACCCACCACCGACGCGGACGCGCCATCCGTGCGGGTGGCGGAGGACAAGGACCTCCCCGGGCGGAAGCGGGTGCTGGTGGTGGATGACGAGCCGCTGCTCGCCTCGGTGCTGGGCCGCATCCTCGGCGCGCGTCACGAGGTGGTGGTCGTCCACAGCGGGCGCGAGGCGCTGGACACGCTGGCGCGCGACGCGGACTTCGACCGCATCTTCTGTGACTTGATGATGGGAGACCTGACGGGGATGGACGTGTACGAGGCGCTGTCCTCGCGTCAGCCGGAGCTGCTCGCGCGCTTCGTCTTCATGACGGGCGGGGGCTTCTCCGAGCGTGCACGGACCTTCCTCCAGTCGGTGCCGGTGCCGCGCATTGAAAAGCCCTTCGAGCTGGGCGTCCTGCACGCGTTGGTGGAGGACGCCCCGCCGCGCGAAGCGGTGTGACTGACTACAGCTTCACCTCTTCCCGGTCGGGCTGGGTGATGTAGCCGGAGCCCGCGGCCACCAGCTTGGCCATCAGCTTGTCCATGCCGTTGGAGCGGGCAAAGGCCATCTCGTTGCGGGTGGCGCCCACCAGGGTGAGCAGCTGCACCTTGCCGCTGGGGAGCACGAAGTGGTCGGGCCGGGCCGGGTCCCTGACGAACACGAAGCCGCCCAGCTTGGACTCGCCACCATCCAGCGCGCCCTCCACCGGGTAGCGGTGGCCCATGGCGAAGGCGCGCAGGGACACCAGGTTGTAGGCCATCATGTCCAGCAGCCGGAACACCGGCCACTTCGCCTCTTCGGGCGTGTGGATGACCATCTCGTAGCCCAGCCCGCTGGGCGCGTCGTCGGGGATGTCCTCGCCGGGCGCGGCGGTGAAGGGGTTGGACAGGCCGCTGGTGACATAGGTCCAGTAGGGGTAGCTCTCGCTGGGCGGGGCGACGCGCACGCCCATGGGACCCCAGTTGGGGTCCGCCTCCTGGACCTGGGCCAGCTCACTCTCCATCCACGCCTGGATGGCATCCGTCTGGTCGAGCGTGAAGACGCCTTCGTCAATGGCGCCGAACATCTTCGGATACTCGACTTCGTCGCGGTCCGCCCAGCAGTCTTCGTACCACTGGATGAAGTCTTCGTCCGTCTCCGGGGCTTTCATGGCGATGACACTCTAGAGGCTCACCCCGGTTTCACAACTTCAAGTCGCGGAGAGGTCTCTTCGGGCTGACAATCCGGGGGCGTTCAGGTGCCGGTAGCCCCTTCGGTGCCCGGCGGGGCGGCCAGGGGCCAGGGTTTCAGCCCGCAGATGCGCTCGGCCTCCTCCACGGCGGGCGCCAGCCGAGCGTGCTCCCGGCGGAGGAAGCCTCGCACCGCGCCGTCCAGCGTCTTGTCGAAGATGAGGTGGGCGCTGTGCACGGCGGTGGGCTCGAAGCCGCGGGACACCTTGTGTTCACCCCCGGCGCCGGGCTCGAACACCTTCCGGCCGGCCCGGATGCAGTCCTCCACGGAGTGGTACAGGCAGACGTGGAAGTGGAGGAAGGGGTGCTCCTCGAAGGCGCCCCAGTAGCGGCCATAGAGGCGCTCCGGGGTGGCCAGGTTGAAGGCGCCGGCGACGACCTGCTGGCCGCGCACCGCCTCCACCAGCTCCACCGCGCCGGGCATCGTGCGGAAGACGCGCGCGAAGAAGTCGGGGGTGAGCTGAATCTGCCCCCAGGCGTGGCGCTCGCAGGTGGAGGTGTAGAAGCCGTAGGCGCGCTGGGCGTGCACCTGGGAGAGCGCGTCGCCGCGCACCGTGCGCAGGGAGATACCCTGGGTGGCCGCGGCCCCGCGCTCGCGCTTGAGCTGGTTGCGGCGCTTGGAGTCGAAGCGCGCCAGGTAGTCGTCGTAGCTGCCGTAGCCCGGGTTCTTCCAATGGAATTGAAGGGTGATGCGCCGGGCGAGCCCCTCGGCTTCCAGGAAGTCCGCCTCGTCTCCCGTCGGGTACAGGACGTGGACGGAGGAGCAGCCCGCCTCCTGGGCGCTCTGGGCGGCGGCGGAGAGCAGGGCCCGGCGCAGGGCGGGGACGTCCTCGCCCGGGGCGATGAGGAAGCGAGGGACGGTGGCGGGGGACAGCGGCCCGCCCACGACGAGCTTCGGGTAGTACTCGACCCCGAGCCGGGCGGCGGCATCCGCCCAGCCGAAGTCGTAGATGTACTCGCCCATGCTGTGGAACTTGAGGTACGCGGGCGCGGCGGCCACCAGCTTGGGGCCGCGCCACAGCGTGAGGTGATGCGGCGCCCAGCCCGTCTCCTCGGTGGCGCTCCCGCTCTCCTCCATGGCCGCCAGCCAGGCGTGCCGGACGAAGGGTGGGGCGTCGGGGCCGACGAGCGCGTCCCAGCCTTTGGCCGGGGCGTCAGTCACTGCTTCGAGGATGCGCAGACGGAGCGGGGTATCGGCGGGCACGGGGGCACTCTTAACGCGCCTCGCGCGTGCCCGCAGGGGGTTGCTGGCCTGTCCATCAGGCGGCGCGGGCGGCGCCCCCGGCCCGAGCGGCCTCGCGGGCCTCCGGCCAGACGGCACGCTGCGGGGTGGTGATGCGGATGACGCGCAGCAGGGCCAGCACGCGCATCACCTGCCACGTGGGGTCCAGCTCGAACTTCCGGGCCGCGAAGTTGGGGCTGCTGCCGTACTTGTGGTGGTTGTTCTGGAAGAGCTCCCCCATGCAGAGGAAGTCCAGGGGCAGCGAGTTGCGCGACTTGTCGGTGCTGGCGAAGTTCCGGTAGCCGTATTTGTGGCCGCACCAGTTGACGATGGCGCCGTGCAGGGGGCCCATGAGGAAGTGCAGGGGCAGCAGCAGGAACTGCCAGGGGGAGGTGGCGAACGCCACGTAGAAGGCGGAGTAGAAGGCCACCCAGCCCAGCGAGGCGAGCCACGAGGTGCGCAGCGTGGTGTCCACGAGCGGCCACTCCGGGTAGCCGCCCAGGAAGCGAGCCTCGGGCTGGCCGCGGCCGGCCGCGTAGTCGTCGTAGCGCGCCTTGGTGTGCCACATCATCCGCGCCACATCCTTGAAGAAGTGGGGCGAGTGCGGGTCCTGCTCGGTGTCGGAGAAGGCGTGGTGCTCGCGGTGGAGGATGGCGTACGCCTTGGGCGACAGGTACGACGAGCCCTGCACGAGGTAGGTGAGCAGGTGCATCACCCGCTCCGTCTTCGGCCCCATGGTGTACATGCGGTGGGCCGCGTACCGGTGCTGGAAGAAGCTCTGGAAGAATACGCAGAGCAGCCAGTGCGAGACGAAGAAGATGAGGACGGCCATTCGAGCTCTCCGGTCAGTGACTGAACCGAGGTAACACCGGGCATGTCATGGCCTCGTCACGCAGGGCCGAAGAGCGGCGCCCCTGCCCCGAGGGGCGGTGCGCCCGGTCGCTCCTCTTCAGGGGGCCATCAGTAGAACGCGCCGTGGCATGACATGACGCGCGGCGGTGTGGCCCGCTCTTCCGGTACGGAAGGGGGCACTGAGTTCCACGAGAGGAGCACACGCGTGAAGCGGTCGGACATCGTCGGATTGGACAAGGCGCACGTCTGGCATCCCTACACGGCGATGGAGGCCTACATCGCGCAGACGGATCCACTGGTGGTGGTGCGCTCGGAGGGGGCGTACCTCCATGACGCGGACGGCACGCGCTACCTGGACGCGAACGGCTCCTGGTGGGTGTCCACGCTGGGCCACCGGCACCCGCGCCTGATGCGCGCGCTCGCCGAGCAGGCCGCCGCGCTCCCACACGTCTCCCTGGCGGGCATCACCCACGAGCCGGCGGCCCTGCTGGCGTCGGAGCTGGCGGCCATCGCCCCCGGTTCGGACCGCCCCGGCCTTCCCGCGTCCGAGCGCCTGTCCCGCGTCTTCTATTCGGACAACGGCAGCACGGCGGTGGAGGTGGCCATCAAGATGGCGGCGCAATACTGGGCGCAGAATGGCCAGCCGCGCCGCACCCGCTTCATCACCCTGTCGGGGGCGTTCCACGGCGAGACGATGGGCGCCACCAGCGTGGGGGGCGTTCCCCTGTTCCGGGAAGTCTTCGGCCCCCTGCTCTTCGACGTGGTGCACGTCCCCTCTCCGGCGGAGGAGGGGGGCTGGGCTCGTGCCTTCGAGCAGGTCCAGTCCACCTTGCGTGCGCATCCAGAAGAGATTGCGGGCGTCATCCTGGAGCCGGTGCTGCAGGGCGCGGCGGGCATGGTGATGTACTCACCGGACTTCGTCCGGGCGGTGCGCGAGGCCACGCGCGAGGTGGACACCTTCCTCATCGCCGACGAGGTCTTCACGGGGCTGGGCCGCACGGGCGCACGCTTCGCGGTGGACCTGGCGGGCGTGGTGCCGGACATGCTGTGTCTGGCGAAGGCCCTCTCGGGGGGAATCCTGCCTTTCGGCGCGACCCTGGCCTCGGAGCGCGTCTTCTCCGGCTTCCTCGGGGCGCCGAACCGGGCGCTGTATTACGGGCACTCGTACTGTGGGAACCCGCTGGGCGCCGCCATCGCCCGGGAGGTGCTGGCCGTCTACCGGGACGAGGATGTGATGGGGCAGGTGGCGCGAAAGGCCCCCCTCGTCAAGGCCGCCTTCGAGCGGATGGCCGCCACGATTCCGGGACTGGTGCGCCCCCGCGCCGTGGGAATGGTGGGTGCGGTGGACCTGGGTGGGGG
>NZ_JABXEP010000063.1:0-44531 GCF_013372605.1 Myxococcus sp. AM009 | reverse complement strand
CTCCCCCCGATACCACACCACTGATGAGCCCATGCTCCAGGTCCCCCACCCCTTCGGTGGCCAGGCGCACGCCCAGGCCCACCGCCATCAGCGGGTAGGTGACCGCGTCGAGGATCTCGCGGCGAAGCACATCCGTCACCACGGAGATCACGAGGGCCACTCCAAGAACCGTCCACAACACGATTTGAACAGGCGTCATCAGCGCCTGTCCTCTTCGCGGCAGGCGTCCGGTATCAAACCAGGGACGCCTGGAGCCCGTCAATTGGCGAACAACCAGAAGCCCCGCGGGACGGGGCCTGGGTCACCGATTATCGGACCAGGAGACGGATTTTCTCGCTGCAGATGAAATACTCGTCCCCGTCTTCAATCTTGCGGCGCTTGATGCGCTGCTTGTTGAACCAGGTGCCGTTGGACGAGCCCAGGTCTTCGATGATCCAGTCGTCACCCTCGTGGGAGATGACGGCGTGCTCACGGGAGACCTTGCCGGAGTTGATGACGAAGTCGCAGTGCTTGCCGCGGCCGATGACGAAGCGCTCCTTGACGATCTGCTCCTGATCACCGGACTCGGTCACCAGGTACAGCGCGCCGACCTCCTCCTCCTCGGCGAGGTCGTCAGCGGGCTCTTCGTCGGCCTCCTCGGGGAGCGGCTCCTCGTCCAGGAGGCCTGGATCCTCGGCCTCGGGAAGCGGCTCCTCGTCCTCCTCCACCAGGTCGTCGGCGGGCGGAGGCGGCTCGCTGTTCTTGCCCTTGATGAGGCGCTCCAGCTCCGCGGCGGTCTCCAGGACGCGCTCGGCCACCTCGCGGCGCACCGGGTCATTGTCGAGGCCGTTGGCGGAGGCCCGCTCTTCCGGCGTGGCGCGCACGGGAGGCCGCGCGGGCGGGGGCGTGGACTCTGGACGGGGCGCGGGCGCCAGCACCGGCGGCGCGGACGGACGCGGAGGCGCGGAGGCAGCGGCCTGAACGGGCTTCATCGGCGCAGCGGCGGCCGCGGGTGCCACGGCGGCCTCGGAGCGAGACTTCACCTCGAGGAAGCCGTTCAGGCGCGCGAACATGAAGAGCGCCTGGTTGATCAGGGCATCGCGATCCGAGCCCATCTGCTGGGCCATGTCTTCGAACGTCTCCCACAGGTGGTCGGCGATGCCAACCTTGCGGGCAGGACGGGAGTTCTGATCGATCATCGGTCTTGACTCGCGTGAACCAGGAAGCCCCGGACGATAGCAGAGGCCTCCCCGTCCGCCCAGTTACTCGAAGGGGACCAGCGCCAATGACTGCGCCCGGTTGTCGGAGAGGCCCTCGAAAGCGACCTGGAGGATGCCGTCCGCCGATGGGTAGGCGATGTACGCCATGCTGGCCTCCCGGTCCTGGGCGGCGACCACCGGCCCCGGCAGCGTGTAGAAGGCCAGCCCCGTCCCCGCCGTAGCATCCGGCGTGAAGATGTAGCTGCGGATGCCGGAAATCACCGTCACGGCGTAGCGGTCTCCCCGACGCACCTCGCGGCCCACGGCCGCCACCCGGATGCGCACCGGCGGCGGCGGCTGGGGGAACCTGGACAGGTTCGGCACCGGCGGCGTCAGAGGGTTGGAGTCGTCGTCGAAGTAGAAGCCTTCAGCGTGGAAGAAGTACTCCGTGGGGATGCTGTAGCTCGAGGCCCCCGTCACATCGCGGGACAGGAAGGTGCCCGCCTCGTCGAAGAGGACGAAGGGCTGGTCTCCACCCGCACGCACGGTGAACCGCGTCAGGCTGGCGCAGTCCGTCGGAATCTCCTGTGCGTCCGCGATGGCGAAGCGCACCCGGGACGTCCCCGCCACGGGCTCCACCGACGTGATGGGCAGGTCGACGGCGCACAGGACATCCGTGCCCTCCAGGACGATGAGGTCCCCGGCCCGCGCCGAGGCGGCAACGGTGGCCTCGGCCTCGAAGGTCCGCGGGGCGTCGAGGTCCCGCGGCAGGCTGCTCAGCCCTGGCAAGCCCCCCTGGTAGATGATCCGGTAGAAGCCGTTCGGAACGGAGCCCTCATAGAGCACCGTCGACTGGAGCGTCGGGTCCTGAGTCACCGTCACCAGGTCCGCCGTCTCGATGACGACGGGCAGCTCGTTGCTGTCCAGCAGCGCCACCGTGGCGCGCGCGGCCGCCCCCGACAGGTCGAACTGGCGCAGGTCGCTCGCGGAGAACAGCGAGATGTAGCCGTTGGAGGACGGCATGACGCCCAGGAGCGGCACCCGAATGGGGACCGCCGTGCCATCGTCGAGCAGGATGCGAAGCGGCGCGTCCGGAACCAGGGCCAGTCCGGTCGGCAAGCCGCCCGCGGGGAAGATGGGGAGCATCGGCGCCCCGCTGAGGTCCCGCGCCGTCTGCCCGGGGGGGGACGACTCGGTGTCCACCGCGAGCACGCCAGAGCACTCGCGCGCGGCGGAGCACGCGGACTCGTCCCGGACGCCGAAGATGTAGCGGCCCGCGTTGATGGGCTCGACGTCGGGGATGGCGATGCGGGGGTGGCTGACCAGGAGCCGCACCGGCACGCTGCCGAAGCCCTCGGACAGATCCACCGTGGGCGCGGAGGGCTGGAGGCAGTCGGCGACCGGGCCCGAATCGGTGACGAGCAGCGTGCGGCCCGACCGGCCCGACGCCTGCCGCGTGGCCACCGCGAACTGGCCCTCGCCGGCCAGCATCGTCATGGCCAGGATGGACTCACCGGGCTCGAGGCAGAACACCGTCACTGGTTCGGGAATCGCCGCGGGCTCCGCGGCCTGCAGTGCATCGGGCCCCGGGAGCTCCTGCCGCATCACCCGGGCACCGCCGGTGTCCGCGCCGAAGAGGCCGTCGGGGTCCTGGATGGCGTAGTACAGCGTGCTGGGGCCGCCGCTGCCCTCGGCGGGCGAGCGCGCCGCGAAGGCCGTGACGATGCTCGCCGCCTGGAGCCGGACGACCTGCCGGAGCTGGTCGCGCGCCGACGCCACCACCGAGACCTCCGACGAGCCCGAGCTGCGCGCGTAGATGTACGGCCCCGGGACGTCGTTGCCTTCCGCGTTGTAGGCCACGTCGCGCGTGAGCCCGTCCGGCCGGTCCAGCACGGGGATGGACAGCGCCTCCAGCGGGTTGGGCGCCGGGACGAAGGTGCGGGGGTTCGAGTCCAGGTCGAGCACGCGCAGCTCGTCCCGGTCCGACGACGTGACGAAGACGAGGTTGTTGGCCAGCGTCACGTCGAAGGTGCCGGACAGGCCAGCGAAGCCCGTCGTCACGTTGGTCGATGAGCAACTGCCGGACAGGCCGGCGCTCGCGAGGAGCAGAGCAAGGGTACCGCGCTTCACGGGGAGGTCTCCTGGCACAGGCTGGTGCCCTGGCGCGGGTCTCTTCCCTGCCGGGCGCCGAGCCGCGCCACCAACCGGGCGTTCTGCGGCCGGTCGAGGTCGGGAATGTCGATGATGGCCACGCGGCCGTCACCAAACGTGCTGGTGAAGATGCGAGCGCTGTTGCCGCGCACGTCCGCGGCCAGGCCGAAGGGCTGGCTGGGCTGGTTCGGGTCGTTGTCGCCCACCTGCACCTGGGCGACGAGCTGCCCCACTTCTTCGTCGAAGATGGCCACGGCCTCGTCGCCGCTGCCCGTCACCGCCACCAGGTTGCCGCGGCCAGGGCCGCGCGGAATGACCTCCAATTCGCTGGCACCCGCGGGCACCGGCAGCGCCGACACGATGCGCACGCTGGGGGCCGTCCCCGCGTCGGGCGCCGTGCCCGCCGCGTTCAGCACGTCCAGGATGAGCAGCGTGTCCGGACCGCGCGCCAGCAGGTAGACGCGCTCGTCCACGATGGTGAGCTCGGGTGACGCCGGGTCGGGCACGCGCGTGGCAGCCGGGACGACCGCCACGCCGCGCGCCTCGCGCACCGAGTACGACAGCTCCAGGTCGGTCTCCAGCACGCGGCCCGCGACGGTCCGGTCCACCAGCCGCAGGATGAAGCGCGCCGGCAGCGCCCCCAGCTGCGTGGAGGAAGAGTTGCGCCCCGAGGCGTACACATACCGGCTGCCAATCGCCGTCGCGTGGGCGACGCCGGAGAGCCGGTCATTGGTCCCCAGCGTCACGAACTCGCTGGTGCTCAGCGCGTCGCGCGTGGGGTTCGCCGCGGGGAGGTGCAGCACGTAGCCCGCCAGGTCCGCTTCGGCGAAGGTCGTCGGCGGCCCGGCCAGCTCCGTGTGCGTCACCCAGACGCGAGCGTCCTCGCCGTTGCCGGCCACGCTGACACCCAGCGGCCCCGGCGCCGAAGGCAACCCGTTGGAGGCCCCTGGGACATCCAGCAGCGACAGCGCGTTGACGCGGCAGTCGCGCTCGCCGCCCTGCACGCAGCTCAGGCTGAGGCCGTCATCGCCCACGTCGATGGCGTGAAGCAGACTGCCCTCCGCCCGCGCTGGGACGAACAGCCGCGGCGGACGGCCCGGGGGGCTCCACATGGCCATCTCCCCGGCGAAGCTTTGAATCTGCACGTAGGACTGGGCGCCAATCCCCAGCGACGTGACGTCGTTGGGCAGCGACTCCTCGGGGCCGAAGTCCGTCCCGAAGGGCCGCACCCCCACCGCGTCCAAATCCAGCGCGATGACCGAGCCGGAGTCGTAGCACTTGTCGAAGTTGGCGCTCGCCACGTAGAGGTATCCGTTGGTGGACGGACCCGCTTCGGGGCGCCAGAAGGCAAGACCGCTCGGGTACACGAGCCGGGTGGACGGGGGAGGCTTGCTCTCGGTGCCAACGTTGCAGGACACGAGGAGCAGCGCGGAGGTAAGAAGGTAGGCGCGCATCAGAGGGGGGCGGAGTGTAGGAAGGGGCCTCCCCCCGGGCAACCGGAAACGCGGCGCGCCATTCCCATGCGCCGTGCGCCCGACGCCGCCGTGCCCCCCGGGGTGCTTCTTCCCCCGGAGGGCAGGCAGGCCACGCCTCAGGCCGCGGCGGCCGTTTCGGCCTGGATCTTCGAGAAGTCGGCCACCTGGTTGAACAGGGCGCCAATCTCCACGAGCAGGCGGATGCGGTTTTCCCTCAGGGCCTTGTCCTCGGCCATGACCATCACCTTGTCGAAGAAGGTGTCCACGGCGGGCTTCAGGCCCGTGATTTCCCGGAGAGCACCGGAGAAGTCATCCGCGCGCACCAACCCCGACACCGTGCTCCGGGCCTGGGTGAAGGCGGTGTGGAGGTTCCGCTCCGGCTCGTCCACCAGCTTCTGGGGGTTGGTCTCCCCTCCCTGTACGTCGCGGCCCTGCTTCTCCACGATGTTGACCACGCGCTTGAAGGCCGCGGCCAGGGGTTGGAAGTCCGCCCGGCCCACGAGGTGGCTCAGGGCCTCCAGGCGCTTCTGCGCGGCCACCAGGTCGTCGAAGCCGGCGGACAGCACCGCCTCCACGACGTCCGTGCGGTGCTGCTCGCCCCACAGCGCCTTGAGGCGGCCGCGGAAGAACTCCAGCACCTGCTCACGCGGCGCGGGCTCGCCGGCCTTGCGCTTCGCGTTGGCGATCTTCGGGGCCAGCAGCCGGAGTGACTCGTCCACCGCGGCCGACAGGCTGAAGCGGTAACCCCGCCCCAGCACCAGCCGGATGATGGCGATGCACGCGCGGCGCAGGGCGAACGGGTCCGCCGCGCCCGTGGGCGCCTTGCCGATGGCGAAGATGCCGCACAGCGAGTCCAGTCGGTCCGCGATGCCGATGAGCGCGCCCGCGTCCTGCGTGGGCAGCGCGTCGTCGGCGCCGCGCGGCAGGTAGTGCTCCGCGATGGCCAGGGCCACGGCGTCTGGCTCACCGCCCGCGCGGGCGTACTCGCGGCCCATGATTCCCTGGAGCTCGGGGAACTCGCCCACCATGCCGGTGACGAGATCCGCCTTGGCCAGGGTGGCGGCGCGCTCGATGGTGGCCGCCTCCCCTGCCCGCCCCGTCTGCTGGCCCAGCCACACCGCCAGCGTACGGAAGCGCTCCACCTTCTCCAGGTAGCTCCCCAGCTGCCCCTGCCACACCACGCGGCCCAGCTTCTCCACGCGGTCGATGAGCGGCGTCTTCCGGTCCTCGTCGAAGAAGAACCGGCCGTCCGCCAGTCGCGCGCGCAGCACGCGCTGGTAGCCGCGCAGGCTGAGCTGCTCGTCGCGCACCGGCGTGTTGGACACGGCGATGAACTTCGGCTGCAGCTTGCCCGCGCTGTCCACCAGCGAGAAGTAGCGCTGGTGGCTCTTCATCTCCTGCACCAGCACCTCCGGGGGCAGGTCCAGGTGGCGCTCCTCGAAGGTGCCCACCACCGGGCTGGGCAGCTCGACCAGGTTCGTCACCTGGTCCACCAGCGACTCGTCCTCCAACAACTGGGCGCCGGCCTTGCTCGCAGCGGCCTTCACCTTCTCCACCAGCTGCGCGCGGCGCTTCGCGATGTCCGCCACCACGTGCGCCTTCTCCAGCGCCGCCTCGTAGTCCGCCGGAGCCGTCAGCTCGATGGCGCCGGGCGACAGGAAGCGGTGGCCCCGCGTGGTCCGGCCGCTCGTCACGTCACCGAACACCACGGGCAGCACGTCGCCGCCCAGCAGCGTCACCAGCCACTGCACCGGGCGCGCGAAGGACGTGTCCACGTCCCCCCAGCGCATGGACTTGCGGAAGTTGATGCCGCGCACCGCCGCGTGCAGCGTGTCCTTCAGGATGTCCGCCGCCGGGCGGCCCTTCTCCTCCACGCGCGCGGACAGGTACTCGCCCTTGGCGGTGGTGGCGCGGCCCAGCTGGTCCACCGTGAGCTTGAGGCCCTCGGCGAACTTCTCCGCCGCCTTGGTGGGCTTGCCCTGCGCGTCGAAGGCCGCCTTGGCGCTGGGGCCCAGGACCTCCTTGATGATGTCCTCGCCCGCGTCGGCCACGTCCCTCACCCACACCGCGAGCCGCCGCGGCGTGCCGAAGGTCCGCACCTCGCCGTGCTTCAGGCGGGCGTCGGCCATGCGCTCGGTGATGACGCGCTTCAGGTCGTCCAGCGCGGGGCCGATGAATGACGCCGGAATCTCCTCCGCGCCCACTTCCAGGAGCAGGTCACGCGCCACGGGTCACCTCCGCCTTCTGCTTCTTCTCCACGGGCTTGTTGAGGACGACCGTCTTCCAGTAGTCGCTGGCCGGCTTGCCCTCCAACACCGGGGGCTGCTCACCCACCGTCCACGGCGACTTGAGCAGCGGGTAGCCCAGCCGCTCACGCATCTGGAGGTAGCCCTCCGCGCACAGCCTGGCGTTGTCGCGCACGCGCTTGATGAAGTTGGCGCGCTCCGTGACGGAGATGGCGCCGCGCGCGTCCAGCAGGTTGAACGCGTGCGAGCACTTCAGCGCGAAGTCGTACGCGGGCAGCGGCAACTGGCGCTCGATGAGGCGCTTGCACTCCTTCTCGTACGCGTCGAAGAGCGCGAAGAGCATCTGCGCGTCCGACTCCTGGAGCGCGTACCTGCTCATCTCCACCTCGTTGGGGTGGAACACCTCGCGGTACTTCACGCCCTTGACCCATTCGATGTCGAAGACGTTCTCCACGTTCTGCAGGTACATGCAGATGCGCTCCAACCCGTAGGTGAGCTCCGCGGACACGGGCTTGCAGTCGAAGCCGCCGCACTGCTGGAAGTAGGTGAACTGCGTCACCTCCATTCCGTCACACCACACCTCCCAGCCCAGGCCCCAGGCCCCCAGCGTGGGCGACTCCCAGTCGTCCTCGACGAACCGGATGTCGTGCGCCAACGGGTCGATGCCAATCTTCCGCAGCGACTCCAGGTACAGCTCCTGGACGTTCTTCGGCGCCGGCTTGAGGATGACCTGGAACTGGTGGTGCTGGAACAGGCGGTTGGGATTCTCTCCGAACCGGCCGTCCGCGGGGCGCCGCGAGGGCTGCACGTACGCCACGTTCCAGGGCTCCGGGCCCAGGGCACGCAGGAAGGTGTACGGGGCCATCGTGCCCGCGCCGACCTCGACATCATAGGGCTGCGTGTTGATGCACCCCTGGTCGGCCCAGTGCTTCTGGAGCGTGAAGATAAGGTCCTGAAAATACATAGCGCGCGGACCCTAGTGACGGGGGTCCAGAGCGTCAAGGACGGCGCTCACTCCTTGTACGGTGGGAGGTCCGCCAGCCGGATTTGAAGCTTCGTCTCCTCGCCCGGCTTGATGGGGGCCGACAGGAGCCGGCTCTCCGCAGCCACCTCCGTCGGGTCCACCACGCGCAGGCGGTAGACGCCCACGGGCAGTGGGAATCGCTTCAGGGGCGTGGTCCCCAGATGGGTGGCGCCGTCGAACACGGCCGCGCGCGGCACCGTGTAGAGCGTCATCCACCCCAGTCCCGCCTTCGCGGCCCCCTGCGCCGTGCGGGTGTCCAGCACCTCCGCCATTCCCTCCGGGTCCTGCGTCACCGTGGTGACGGGCTCAGCCGCCGGAAGGGCCTCCGCCACGCGAGGCGCTGGCTCGCGTGGAGGTGGGCTGCCCTGCGCGACCTTGGCACTGGCCGGTTCGGGCTCGGCCTTGGGAGCGGCCGCCCACCGCGCCGGCGAAGAGGCGCCTTCCTTTGCCTTCCGCACGGCAGGGGCCTTCGTCGGAGCCTTGGCTCCGGGTGCGTCCTCCACCGCCGCTTCGTCCAAGGCGGCCTGCTCGGCCTGGGAGGGCGCGGAAGGTGCGGGTTCCGGCTCGGCCCGACGGAAGCCCGGCGGCGGGCCCGCCTGCCGCGGTGGCCAGGGCTGGTTCGCGGGGTCTTCCGGCGGCGGCGAATTCAGCTCCGCGCTCACCCACGCCTTGGCGGCTTCGAAGCCCGGCTGGAGCTGCGCACGCACGGCGGGCAACGTCGCCGCCCAGCCGAGGCCTCCCAGCAGGAGGAGCAGGAACAGCCGACGGGCCCAGCGCGACGGCGGGCGGGCGGCGGGCGTCTCCACCGGCGTGTCCGAGGCCCGGGACGCACCAGGGCGCGCCGGCCGTCCGGAGGCCCGAGCACCGTCCGCGCCGGGCCGCTGGGGCCTGGAACGGAACCGCTGCGTCTGGAGCTCACTCGGCTCGTCAAAGGACTCGGCCGGGGCCTCCTGCCGGGCAGTGGAACGCGGCCGAGGCGTACGCGAGGCCGGCGCGCTGTCTTGACCTCCGCGCGGCGTGCGCGAAGCCGAAGGGGCCGCCTCACTGGCGCGCCGCTGAGGGGTGGGCTTGGGCGCGCTCCCGTTGCCGGCGCTTGAGGGTCCACGCGAGGCCACGCCGCCCTCCGCCGGACGGCGCAGGGGCTTGGGCGCGCTCGAGGGCCGGGCCGAGGGCGAACCGGGCCGTCCGCGCGGGGCGGGCATCTGCGACGTGGGGGCGGCGTCCGAGCTGTCCTCCTGCTGGAGGGCACCCGCCGCCTCGCTGACGCGGGCGTCCTCCGCGCGGCTGGCCAGCTCCAACAGCGTGCGCGTCTTCTGACGCTTGTCGGCGAAGAGGTCGCCCATGACGGCGGTCATGCCGTCCTCGTCGAAGAGCTCCGAGCCGAGCGCCGCTTCAATGGCGCGCGCCATCTCCCGGCAGTTGGTGAAGCGCTGGGACACGTCCCGTGAGAGCGCTCGCGTCACCACGGCTTCCAAGGCCTCGGGGAGGTCCGGGTTGAGGCCGCGCAGCGGAGGCACGTCGGCCTCGGCGATCTGCATCATCACCGCCGCTTCGTGTGGCCCGCTGAACAACCGCTGGCCGCTCAGCAGCTCGTGCAGCATGACGCCCACGGAGAACAAGTCACTGCGGCCATCCAGGGTGGCCGCGCCCCGCACCTGCTCCGGGGACATGTAGCCGCTGGTCCCCTTCACCGTCCCCACCTGCGTGCGGCCCAAGCGTCCGCGCGCCTTGGCGATGCCGAAGTCAATCACCTTCACGACGCCGTCGTAGGTGAGCATCACGTTCTTCGGAGACACGTCGCGGTGCACCACCACCGCGGGCCGGCCCGACGGGTCCGTGAAGTGGTGCGCGTAGTGCAGGCCCAGGCAGGTATCGCGAATCACCCGCCCGACGAAGCCGAGCGGCAGCGGGTAGCCCTGGCGCGCGGAGGCCTTCACCACCTGCTCCAGGTTCTGCCCGGGCAGGAACTCCATGGCGAGGTACAGCTCCCCGCCTTCCTCGCCCAGGTCGAACACCTGGCCGATGTTCGCGTGTGAGAAGGCCGCGGTGATGCGCGCCTCGTCCAGGAACATCTGGACGAATTGCTCGTCCTTCTTGATGTCCGGGAGAATCTGCTTCACCGCGACGAACTTGCGAAATCCCCCGGGCCCGGAGGTGTAGGCCAGGAACAGCTCCGCCATACCTCCTATCGAGAGGCGCGTGAGGATTTCGTATTTTCCGATGCGCCGCCCCCGATCGGGATCGTCACCGGCGCCACCCTGCATGGACATTCGCGCGGCATGTTATCGCCCGCCTGGGTCCACGTCGACCTTCGTGACGACCCCTTTCTTGACGCGCCGTAAGGGTGCTCGGGCACACCGCGTCGGGGCTGGGTAGCGGCGGGCCGCCAGCTCGCGCGCCGACCGGAGTGTCTGCTGGCCGATGGCCACGTCACGCGATTCCCCGTGACGAAAGGGGGCGTGTTCTCATACCAGCCAGTCAGGAGCAGGAGGCCCATGGAAGACACCAACGGCTGCCCCGGAAGCGCCAGGCGCATCGCATACTCCGGGCAAGGCGAATCCAAGCAAGACACTGCGGACCAGCTCCGGCTGTTGATTGAGAGCGTCACCGACCACGCCATCCTGACGCTCGACCTGGACGGGTACGTCGCGAGCTGGAACCCGGGCGCCGAGCGCATCAAGGGCTACCGGGCGGACGAAATCCTGGGGCAGCACTTCAGCCGCTTCTATCCACCCGAAGCCGTGGCGCGGGACCGGCCGCGGTACGGGCTCGACGTGGCGACGCGTGAAGGCCGCTTCGAGGAGGACGGCTGGCGCGTCCGCAAGGACGGCCGCCGCTTCTGGGCCAACGTCGTCATCACCGCGCTGTACGACGAGACGGGACAGCTGCGTGGCTTCGGCAAGGTGACGCGCGACTTCACCGCCCGCTATCAGGCCCAGGAGCAACGGGAGATGGAACGCCTGCGGGAGGCGCTTCGCATCCGTGACGACTTCCTGTCCGTGGCGTCCCACGAGCTGCGCACCCCGCTCACCCCGCTGCAACTGAAGCTGACGGCCATGCGCCGCGCCATCGACAACGCCTCGGGTGGCCTGCTGCCAAGCGCGCGCGTGGAACGCGACCTCGACGTCGCCGTCCGTCAGGTGCGCAAGCTGGTGGATTTGGTGGACGACCTGCTCGATGTGTCACGCATCAGCGTGGGCAAGCTGACCCTGGAGCACGTGCCCGCGGACCTCACCGCGCTGCTCCGGGAGGTCATCGCGCGCTACCTGCCACAAGCCACCCAGGTCGGAAGCACCGTGGCGCTGGACGCGCCGGAGCCCGTGCGCGGCGAATGGGACACGCGCCGGGTGGAGCAGGTGATGACCAACCTCCTCTCCAATGCCATCAAGTACGGAGAGGGCAAGCCGGTTCACGTCAGCCTGCGCGCGGAAGGTGGCATGGCGCTGCTGAACATCCGCGACGAAGGCATCGGCATCGCGCCGGAGGCACTGCCCCACGTCTTCGACCGGTTCATGCGGGCCGTGTCCGGCCACAACTACAGCGGGCTGGGGCTCGGCCTCTTCATCGCCCACCAGGTCGTCACGGCGCACGGGGGCGACATCCAGGTGTCCAGCGTGGTGGGCCAGGGGAGCACGTTCAGCGTCCGGCTCCCGCTCGGCCCCACGTAGAAGCGCGCCCTGGGCCGTCGCCGTCAGGTGCTCAGCGCACGCACCCGGCCCGCGAGGTTCTGGGTGAAGAGGCGGTAGATGCGCAGCGCCGCCGCCTCGTGCGTGTCCACGAAGCGGTCGAAGTCGGCGCGGCTGATGCGCAGCGCCCGCACGGAGGTCCGCGCACGGACGTGCGCGGACACGGGCCCGTCCTGCACCAGGGAGATTTCCCCCAGGTAGGCCCCTGGCCCCAACGCGTTGAGGTGCCGAGCGTCCTCTTCGGGTCCACTGAAGACGTCCACGGAGCCGTCCATCAGGACGAAGAGCCCCACGCCGGGCGCGCCCTTCTCCAGCAACACCGCGCCGGGCGCGATGACGACCTGACGCGCCAGCCGGTAGAGGTCCTTCATGTCCTCCAGGGACAGCTCGCCGAAGATGGGGATGGCCTTGAGGAACCGGTACCCGTTCGCCGCGGGCGCCGACGCGCCTCCGGAGCGGCGGATGAGCATGGCCTCCGCCTCCGCCTCCATCCCCATGCGGCGCAGCAGCCGGGCCTTCTCCGTCACCAGCGCCGGGTCTCCGCGCGCGTCCTCCGAGCTGCTCACCGCGTCCGCGAGCACCGCCAGCGCCCGGTGCGTGAAGCCCTCCGCGTCCAGCAACTGGCAGATGCGCAGCACCGCCTCCACGAAGCGCGAGTCCTCCACGCGCACGCCCCCGAGCGCCTCCACCTCCGCGTGCGCCTGCCCCAGCTCCCGGTAGAGCGTGGCCGCTTCGAAGGGGCGATCCAGACGCACCAGGCACTGCGCCATGGCTTCGCGCGAGCCCAGCTCTTGATAGACGGCCAACGCGCGCTCCAGCGCCCCGCCTCGCTCGAAGGCGGCGGCGGCGCGCTCGGCCTCCCCCGCGCGGAGGTAGCTCTCCGCGGCGGCCATGTACTGGCCACTCTGGAAATAGAGGTCCCCGGCGGTGGCGTCCTCGCCCTGGCCATCCATCAGCCGGGCCGCGCCCAGGAAGTCCCGCGCGCGCCGCAGCACCTCGACGAAGCCCCGGCGCTCCTTCGCCGGACCCTGTTCGGCTTCGTGGCGGATGCGCTCGCGCTGCGCATCGCCCAGTTCCTCGTAGAGCTGCGCCGCCCGGTCCGTGTCCTCCAACTCGACCAGGGAGCGCACCGCGCGGAGGGCCCCCTCCACGGGCGTGCGCAGCCGCCCGCTCCCCTCGCCCTGGCCACCTGCTGACTCTGACATGTTGGGTCTCCCGTTCCGGTGAGACCGGCCAGCATGGGCGCTGCCAACGCATGGCGCCCCCTCCCGGCCTGCCCCCCTCTTCTCCCAGAGACTCGCATTGAATGCCGGGCCTGCCAACGCCCGCCGCGAAAACGCTGGCGTCAGTCCGCGCCCCGCGCCCGCTCCGCCGCCACGCGTCCTCCAACAGCTCGGGGACCAGCGCCGGACGCGCCGCGGCAACACGCACGCGCGGGTACTCGGGGCACCCCGCGTCATGTTCGGTGAACGTGAAATGACAGACATGAAGTCCCCCGGGGCGGATGTGGCGCCGCGCGGCACCCGCGGTGTCATGTCTGTGATTTCACCGGCGCGACCGCTCGCGTCGACTTGTGGGGTCCGTGACACTCCGAGTCCGCTGTGACACAGCGCTCTCAGGCGAAGAGGTCCAGACAGCCTCGACTAGCGGAAACCCCGGAGACGCCGCGCCTTCCGCGCGGGCCCTGCCTTGCTCCCAGAGCGGGCGGCCAATACCCACCCCACAATAAAAATGAGCCCGGGAGAGAAGCGTTCGGATGTCGGCCCCCGTGATATCTTGACTTCCATGTCTGCACTGGATCGGGCTCGGGCCGCACCCTCCTCGCCGGACGTGAAGGGCGAATCGCAATGGAGGATGGAAGTCGAAGGTGGGGGTGAGACGCCGCTGCACGTCACGCTGCCCTACGAGCACGCACGCCGGGGCTATGACGCCTCCACGGTGCGCCGGTTCCGGCTCACGGTGGCGGAAGGTCCGAACATGGGGACGACGTGGGAGTCCACGGGCGACACGTGCTCGGTGGGCTCACACCCGCTGAACGACTTCGCCGTGGAGGACTCCACGGTGTCACGGTTCCACTGCGAGGTGCGCATCGGGCCTCGGGGCCCCCAGGTGAAGGACCTGGACAGCCTCAACGGCGTCATCGTCGACGGGGTGCAGGTGGTGGAGGGCGTGCTGCGCAGCGGCAGCCTGCTGCGCCTGGGACGCGTGGTGCTGCGCTTCGACTTCAGCGCGGAGAACAACCGCCTGCCGCTGTCGGAGAGCACGCGCTTCGGCACGCTGGTGGGTGCCTCCGTGGCCATGCGCGGCTGCTTCGCGATGATGGAGCGCGCGGCGGGCCGCGACGTGACGGTGCTGCTCGAAGGTGAGACGGGCACCGGCAAGAGCCAGGCCGCGCTGGCCATCCACCAGGCCAGTCCCCGGCGAGACGCCCCCTTCCTCATCGTGGACTGCGGCGCCATCCCCGAGCACCTGCTGGAGAGCGAGCTGTTCGGCCACGAGAAAGGCGCGTTCACCGGCGCCGTCCAGCGCCGCGCGGGCGTCTTCGAGGAAGCCGACGGAGGCACCGTCTTCCTGGACGAGATTGGCGAGCTGCCCCCGGAGCTGCAGCCCAAGCTGCTGCGCGTGCTGGAGAACCGCGAGATTCGCCGCGTGGGCAGCAACACCTATCAACCGGTGAACGTGCGCCTCCTCGCCGCCACGCACCGGGACCTCCGCGCGGAGGTCAACGCGGGCCGGTTCCGCTCCGACCTCTTCTTCCGGCTCGCGGTGCTGCGCTTGCTGCTTCCACCGCTGCGTCAGCGCCCGGAGGACCTGCCCATGCTGGTGGAGGGCATCCTCGACCTGCTCGGCGCGGACCGCGAGCGCACGGGCGCGCTGCGCACGCAGGACTTCCTGGCCAGGCTGCGGCACGCGGCGTGGCCCGGCAACGTGCGCGAGCTGCGCAACTACCTGGAGCGCTGCCTCGTCTTCGAGGAGGCCGTGGAGCTCTCCGAGGAAGAGGCCCGCCGCTCCGGCCCGCCCGAGGTGGACCCCTCGCAGCCGTACGCCGACCAGCGGCGGCACGTCGTCGACGACTTCGAGCGCCGCTACCTGCGCGCGCTGCTGGAGAAGCACCAGGGCAAGGTGGCCCAGGCCGCCGTCACCGCCGGCATGGACCGCGTCCACCTCTACCGCCTGCTGCGACGCCACGGCATCAAGCCGTGAGCCTCAACGCGGGCGGCTGACGCGCCAGCACCCCAGCCCCGCGGCGGACACGGGCGTCGCCAGGAAGCCCGCCTCCAGGCCCTCGAGCGCACGCGAGGTCGCCACCAGGTCCGTCCCCGGTGGCTCCGCGACCCAGCCCGGCAGGTGCAGCAGACCGCCGCCACCAGCCTCGCCAGGCAGCTCCGCGACGTGAACGGTGATGGCCAGGTCCACCGGGCGCGGCGCCTCGCTCGCCGCCACGAACTCCACCAGGGCCAGCGCGGCGTGAAGGACGCGTGCTCGCGCGGCCTGCTCCGCCCCTGCGTCCGGAGGCAGCGGCGCGAAGGCCAGCAGGCAGCCGCTCCCCTCCAGCCGCACGTCCAGTCCCGCGGCGCGCGCGGCTCCCCCCACGCGCTCCAGCAACACATCCAGCCGCTCCAAGGCGGAAGGCTCCACCGCGCCGTGGAGCCGGGCTTCCGCGTACAGCGCCACGGCGAGCATGGGGGCGTCCTTCGTGGGGCTGCCCTTCACCGCGCGCCGGAGCGCGTCGAGCCAGGCATCGACGTCCGGGTAGCGGTCCTCGCGCCGCTTTCCCAGGCTGCGCAGCACCACGGCATCCAGCGCGGCCGGCACCGGGGCGCGCTCACTGGGCCGAGGAGGCGGCGCATTCAGGTGCAGGTCCTCCACCTCGTGCCGGGTTGCCCCCTGGAACGGCGGCTGTCCGGTGACGAGCTGGAAGAGCAGCACGCCCATCGCGTACAGGTCCGTGCGGGCGTCGGGCGGCTCGCCGCGAATCTGCTCGGGCGCCATGGACAGCGGCGTGCCCAGGGAGACGCCCGTCAGCGTGAGCGTGGACGCGCCCGGCGCATCCGGCGTCAGCCCCTTCGCCACGCCGAAGTCCACCAACTTCACGCGCGGCGCGCCACCGCCCGTGCTCAAGCGCACCACGTTCTGGGCCTTCAAGTCGCGGTGCACGACGCCGGCCTGGTGGGCGGCACGCAGCGCGCCGCCCACCTGCTCCAGCACCTCCAGCGCCTCTCCCGGCGACAGCGGCCCGCGTGAGGCCAGCTCCGCTGCGAGGTCCCTCCCCTCCAGCCACTCCATCGCGATGAAGGGCCGCCCGTCCGCGAGCGTCCCATAGCCGAGCACATCGACGATGTGCGGATGGCTCAACCGCTGGAGTGTCTCCGCCTCTCGGCGGAAGCGGCGCAGCGCGACGTCCGAGGGCTGCGGGAGCAGGACCTTCAGCGCCGCGGGCCCGCCCGTGCGGACATGACGGGCGCGGTAGAGCGTGGAGACAGGTCCCCGGTAATGGACCTGCTCCACCAGCCAGTCCGACACCAGGGCGCCGACGCCCAGCTCCTCACCATAGAGGGCCTCTTCGTCACCCGGCGCCATGCGGCAGGTGGCCTACTTCTTCCGAGGGAAGGGAAAGGGCAGCTCCTCCACCGGAGGCAGCGGCTCGGTGGGCACCGCCGCGCGCACGCAGGACTGGGCGCGCTGCTCCTTCGGCACCGTGTCACACGGGGCATGGAGGTAGGTGGTCACCGACTCCGTCCACAGCGCGTTGGTATGGTCGCGGCACAGCTCGTAGTCACCGTCCCCCGGCGTGAGGGGCCCATCCTGGACCAGGCACTTGCCGGCCACCGGCGGCTTGAGGGACATGAAGCAGGCCCCCGTCACGCGCGCGGCGCAGTTGGAGCCCGACGTGGGCAGCGCGCAGACGCGGTTCGCCGCGTACGCCGCCCCGCTGGACCAGGCCGGGTCGTAGCAGGAGAACATCTTCCGGTAGATGGAGCCGCGCACGATGACGTCGGCGCCCACCACCACGTACTGCCGCTTGTCTCCCTCGCCCAGCGCCACGACCTCCACCTCCGCCCCCAGCTCGCCCGGCACGAAGATGTTTCCGTAGAACGCGCCCTCGCGCACGGCATAGACCTGCTGCTCGGAGAGACCATAGGTGGACGCGGAGTCCGGATGAGACTCGACGTTCGCCACCAGCCCCACGGTCGTGCTCGAAGCCGGCGCGGTCATCACGCTGTAGTAGCCCCCGGCCGGGCAGGTGAAGACGACCACCGGATTGGCGGGCGCGGCCCCGCATGTCCCGGTCGCCTCGCCCAGGTTGCGCCCGTCGAAATGGTCGCACCCCGCGATGCCCTGGCACACCCGCAGGGCGGCGGGCCCATTCACACTGGAGCCCAGCGTGGGAGACGGCCCCGCGCAGGACAGCGGGCCGCCAGCGCCCACCACGACGGTCGAGGAGGGCGTGCAGCTGCCGATGCCATCCGGCGTCCAACCGCAGTCACGCTGCGCGCCTGACTCGCCCAGGACGCAGTCCTCGAAGCTGGCCAGCGGACTGCCCGTGATGGGAACGTGCCGGGCCGGGAGCGTCTTCGCATCCAGCGTGTAGATGTTGGGCCCCGACGCGTAGAACTGGTGCTCGCCGCGCATGGACAGCTCCACGCGCCGGCCCTCCGCGTTGTTGCGCGCCAGCACGCACGCGGAGACGCGCTCCAGGCACTCCTCCGACGGCGCGGCGGTGGCCCAATCAGGGCAGAGCCCCGCCTGTCCAACCCACTTCCGGATGCCGGGGCTGGGCAGCCGCGGGTCGAAATAGGCGACCTCCTGTTCAGGCGTCAGCGCGCAGCCCACCAGGTACTCCATGAACCGCTGCGCATTGGGGTCATGCAGCCGTCGGCGCGTGTTCGCGTCGCCCAGCGTGGGGTGGAACAGCTGGAGCAGGGCCGAGGTTCCCAGCAGCTCGTTGGACTCGGCGTTGGTGGAGATGGCGTTGAGCACCAGCGCCTGCGTCGTGAGCGCGTTGGCGATGCGAATCTCCGACACCTGCGCCCCTACCGTGGGCGTCTCCTCTTCGTGAGGCCCGGTTCCGCAACCCCACAGGGCGAAAAACAGGAGCGAGGTAACCGCCAACAGGCGAGGCGAACCAAGGGCCATGAGACGTCCTCCAGGAACGACGGAAGGAAGGAGAGCTTCCTCCCAGCAAGCATGTGCCGAGCCAGCCTGGGAGGTTGTGTGCGGTGACATGAGAGCAGATCTGCGGGCAGCATTCGCGTAGCGCTTCACGTCACACCGCCGCCAGACAGTGACATTTCTCGTTACACGTTGAAAAGGGCGGCCCGCAGGGACTCCAGCCGGGCTCGCCACAGGGGCGCGCCCTCCTCCACCGCGCGCTCGGCTCGAAGCACCCAGGTGCGCGCCTCGTCGGCGCGTCCCGCCTGAAGCGCGCCCTGGGCGGCCTGGAGGAGTATCTCCGCCTTCTCATCCGCCGAAGCCAGGGTGTCCGCGTCGTCCGCCAGGGCCAGCCACGCCTCCCGCGCCGAGCCACCGCCCCGTGCGTCCTGGACCTGCAGCTCCACCAGCCTTCGCATGACGGCGGTGGGGGGCAGCGATTCGGGCGGGCAGTGGGCGTCAATCCACCGGAGCTGCCGCGTCGCCTCCTCCAGGTCGCCCAGCGCGGCGGCCAGGCGCCCGAGCAGCAACGCATCCACCGGGACGGGATGCTCACGGAAGAAGCGCACCCCCAGCTCGTGAGCACGCCGGGCCAGCGGCAGCGCCTCCTCCAGGCGGCCTTGCATGTAGAGCACCTCGGCGAGGTTGAAGGTGGACCAGCGCTCCACCTGCGCATGGCCCAGCTCCCGGCCCAGCGCCATCGCGCGGCGCAGGTCCTCTTCCAGGCGAGCCACGTCCCCCAGGCGCAACCACAGCAGCACGCGGTTGATGAACGTGGCGGCCCGGTGCAGTGCGTCCCCGGCCTGCTCACAGCGCAGCAGCGCCAGGTCGAAGTGGGACGCGGCGTCGTCGGTCCGGTCCAGGAACGTGAGCGCCGAGCCCAGCAGCGCCAGCGACACCACGAGCGTCTCGTGGTCATGTGCCCGCTCCGCGCCTTCCACCACGCCAGTGAGGACGCGCACGGCGGCGCCCCACTCGCCCAGCCGCACGTGGAGCCGGCCCCGGGCCAGCGAGCAGCGCAAGGACAGGCGAGGCTCATCCAGCCGCTCGATGCGCTCCAAGGCCTCACGCGTACAAGCCGAGGAGCCCTCCACGTCCTCCATCCAGTCGCGCGCGGTGGCTTCCTCCAGGAGCAGCTCCACCTGCTGGGCCTCGTCACCACGAGCCACGGCCAGCGCCCGCGCCGCGCCCAGGTCCGCCAGCCCCTCCCGGAAGCGCTGGAGCCGGTGGCGGACGCGCCCACGCCCCGACAGCGCCAGGGCCCTGCGCTCCACTTCTCCCTCCGGCAACAACGCGAGCGCGCGCGTGTAGTGCTGCTCCGCCTCGACGGACAGGTGCGCGCGGCGCGCGGACTCCGCGAGCGCGAGGAACGCCGTGGTGGCCTCCGCGTGAGCGCCACAGGCCGCGGCATGGTGGGCCCAGCGACGGCGCTCGGCCATCCCGTCCCGGGGCGTGGCACGCAGCGCCGCGGCGTGGAGGACGCGACGCGAGGACGCCGGCAGCAAGGCCTCCAGCGCCTCGCGCAGCAAGGGGTGACGGAAGGCGAAGTGGCCCGGCGCCGTGGGCCGTAGCAGCCCCGAGCGCGCCAGCCGCTGGAGCCCGGCCCCCGCGTCGAGCGACGTCACGCGCGCCAGGTCCTCGCTCGGCGCCAGGTGTCGCAGGGCGGCATCCACCCGGGACACCTCCACCTCCGTTCCCAGCACCGCGCACAGCCGCGCAAGAACTCGGTGTGCCGCGGGGAGTCCGGCCAGCGCCCGCGCGGCGAGTCGCTCGAAGAGCGGCGTCACGGAGACGTCCAGCAACGCGTCCGGCGCGATGTACCACCCGCCCCCAGGGGACGCCCGCAGGGCCCCCGCGGCCCGCAGCGCGCCCGCGAGCTCCACCAACGACAAGGGGACGCCCTGCGCCAGCTGTTCCAGCCGCGCCAGCACCGGCTCGGGGACGTGCTCCGCGGGTCGCAGCAGCTGCAGCAACAGGGAACGGCTCGCCTCGGGCGTCAGCGGCGGCAGTGCGATTCGCGCGACGCGCGCGCTGCGCTCACCCAGGTGCGGCCTCAACCCGAGCAACGCGGGCCGCGCGGCGACACAGACCCAGAGCGGTGCACGCACGCCGGCCAGGGTGGCGACTTCCAGTGCGTCCAGGCTGGTGGGGTCCGCCAGGTGCGCGTCGTCGACGAGCAACACACGGGGAGCTTCGTGAGCCTGGCGCTGGAGCCCCTCGGCGAGCGCGCGCGCGGCGGCGTGTCGCTCATCCACGAGCGGAAGGCCCGGCGCCTGGACGACGCGCGGTGGCTCGGCGGTGGCCCTCAGCGCGTCCAGCAACGACTCCGAGGACGCGGCATCGGGAGCGGGCGCGCGGAGCCGCACCACGAGACACCGCCCCGCGGCCTCCAGCCGGGTGGCCAGCGCCTCCAGGACACGGGACGTGCCGTGCCCCACGTCGCCCGTGAGAACGCACAGGCCCGGGACCCCCTCTTCGATGCAGCGTGAGGCTTCGGCCTCCAGCGCCGCCAGGACGGCATCGCGGCCCGACAGGGACGGCGCATCCGCGGAGGACGTGGCCGCGCCACCGTCGTGCAGTCGCAGGCGCGCGCCATCGGACAATGGCTCCGTGGCGCCCGGCCCCAACCGCGCCGCGGCGGAGGCAGTGACGCGCGCCTCTCCCAGGGCGAGGTCTTCCGGCCACCAGTCCCCCACGGCCTCCAGCGCGGGCCCCGCGACGCGCGTGGTCGTGGCGCCTGGATGAACGTGCAGTCGCGCCAGGTGCAGGACGGTGGCGGCCTTCCCCTCCTCCATCAGCTTGCGCGCCACCAGTGCACCTGCGCGAAGGTTGGCCTCGGCGGACAGGGACTCGGAGAACCCGACCAGATAGCCCCGTGTGCGGACGCGCGCGAGCGTGCCGCCCTGAGGCTCGAAGGTCGGCCGAAGCGCATCGACCGGTAGGTCCGCGCGGACGCCCAGCAGCGCGACCCACCGCTCGCCGGCCCCCGGCCCGGACGACGTGGGCACCGCGGCGGGCGCACCCTCCGGCGGAGCCATGGACAGGGACTGGCTGCACGCGGCATCAAACGCGGCGAGCACGGCCGAAGCGCGCGGGAAGCGTTCGGCGGGCGCCTTCGCCAGACACCGCGACAGCACCGCGTCGAGCGCCGTCGGCACGGGCGCGCGGGCCGACACCCGGGCTGGGCGAAGGCTGACGTGCCCGTGGCGAATCTCCTCGGCCCCGCCGAGGAAGGGCGGCGCGCCGGTGAGCAGCTCGTACAGGAGGACGCCCAGCGCGTAGACATCCGCGGCGGCGCCGGCCTCGCGTGCGTCCAGGCACTGCTCAGGTGCCATGTAATCGGGCGTACCCAGCCGCTGCCCCACGAGCGTCAGGCCCGCTGCCTCCGGGCGCGCTTCGTCGTCAGGCGTGTCCAGGAACCGCGCGAGTCCCAGGTCCAGCAGGCTGAGCGCCCCTCCCTCACGCAGGAAGATGTTCTCCGGCTTGAGGTCACGGTGGGCCACGCCCGCGGCATGGACGCGCTCCAGGGCGGCGCAGAGGCCACTGAGCAGCTCGCGCACGCGGGGCACTGACGCCGCCCCCGAACCCGGCAGCGCCGCCATCCACGCGGCGAGCGTCTGGCCATGCAGCCGCTCCATGACGAGGAACGGCCGCCCTCGGACCACCCCCGACTGGTGGAGCGCGGGCGTCGTCGGCGCGCCGACGCGGTGGAGCGCGGCGGCCTCCCGGGCGAAGCGCTCACGGTGAGGCGGCCGTCCCACCTTGAGCGCGACCTCACGGCCATCCTCCTCGCGGTACGCGGTGAAGACGTGTGAGAAGCCACCCGAGCCCAGCAAGGCCGCGGGGCGTAAACCTGGCACGTCCGGGAGCGGAAGGGGCTCCGCGTCAGGGCCAGGCGACGAAGCGCGCTGGCCATGCACAGGACACACCGCGCCGGTGGCGAGACGGCGGTGGCAGACCGGACAGCGCATGGGGTGAGACGAAGGTTACCAGAGCGCCTGGCTCAGGACGATGACAACCCCCACCAGCCCTTCGCCCGCGATGAGGCCGGCGGCCAGCGTCACCACCCGCCCCTCCTGCGCCCCTGGCTGCGCCCTGCGGGCCAAGGCCGCCGCCACGCCGCCCAGGAAGAACCCCAGCGCGGTGGAGGCCGGCAACAGGCAGGCCAGGCCCATGCCCAGGGGCGACGGCACCCAGTGTCGCACCCGCGTGGGAAGCAGCCGCTCCGCCAGTGTGAGGACGGCGGCGGCCAGCGCGGCCCAGCCGAGCGCCGCACGCGTGCCCGGCTCCAACCCCGAGAGGCCCGAAGCCAGCACCTGGGCGATGCTGGCGGTGACCGTGGCGGCGGGTGCGGGGAAGCGCTCGCCTCCCAGCGCCGAGCGGTCCGGCACCAGCAGGAAGAACAGCGGCACCACCGCGGCGGCCCCTACCGCGCAGCCCATGAGCTGCGCCAGGAACACGCGCCGGGGATGGGCGCCCAGCAGGTGTCCTGTCTTCACGTCGCTGAGGAGGTCCGCCGCGGACGACGCCGCGTTGACGGTGATGCCCGCGGTGGCGAGGTTCGCCTCCACATTGCGAGGCAGCAGCACGCCATAGGTCATCTGCGTCACCTGCCCCAGCGGGCCCACGGGCGTGACGTCCGTCTCCCCGGTGACGCGGCAGGCGATGAGACACAGCACGAAGGACAACGCCACCGCGAGCGCGGCGTGTGGCAGGGGAACACCAAAGCCCACCTTGGCCACGGCGAGCGTGGCGGGCGTCAACACCGCGAGGCCCGCCAGCAGCCAGCGTCCCGGCACCTGCAGCGCGTCCACTGGATGGGGCGTCACGGCGGAGCGCTTGAAGAGCCCCTTCAACGCGCGCCCCAGGACGCGGCCCTCCAGCGCGAAGTGCAACAGCGACGCGGTGGTGAGCGCCGCGGTTCCCGGCCAGAGGCTCCAGGCGAGGAAGTCCCCCTCTGGAGGCAGCAGCCCCGAAGTGAACACGCGCGGCGCCACGACGCCGTGGATGAGCAGCGCCCCCAGGAGCCAGGACGCGGTGAGCCGCAGCCCCAGCAGCGCGCCCGCGCCCAGCGGAAGCAGGCTCGTCTCGAAGCCGAAGCCCAGGCGCTCCAGCGACACCCCGCTCAGCGTCCCGGGAAACGGAAACACGTAGGGAAGACGGCCCAGCCCATCCCGCACCAGGGTGACGAGCGCGGCGATACCACCGCCCAGGCCCAGCATCGACAGCCGCGGACGGGACGACACGCCCGTGGTGTGAAGCGCGCGGATGGTCGCCGCCGCGGCCGTGCCCGTGGCGAACGGGAGCTGTTCGTGGTCCACCAGCTTGCGCTTGAGGGGCACCGCGAAGAGCACCCCCAGCGCGGACAGGAGGAAGGTCCACGCGAGCAGCGCCCACCCGGGAGGATGACTGCCCGTCGTGAGCAACCAGGCGCCCTGGACAGACACCAGGGCGCCGCCCGTCGCATAGCCCGCGGACGACGCCACCGCCTGCGCGGAGCACGTCTCCAAAGGTGAGAGCGGCGCACCGGCGACGCCAGGCGCCACGCGCCGCATCGCGCCGTGTGCCGTATGCGCGAGCAACGCGGCGGTGATGGCCACGGGAAAGGCCACGGCCATCTTCAGGCCCGCGTAGAGGTTGGTGGCGCAGGTGATGGCGCCAATGCCACTCCCGAGCAGCACCGCCCGCAGGGTGAGCTGCGGCACCCTGTCTGTCTGGAAGACCTCGCGCAGCCAGAAGGTGTCCAGGGCCTCGGGGGAGTCCCCCGGGATTCGCAGCAGCGTCAGCGGGGCCTGCGTCGGTGCCACTTCCTCGGAGTCATCTTGGGGGACGGGCTGAGACATGGGCCGTTCCATCTTTTCATTCCGAGGCCCTCGGGGACGAGCCCCCTTCCCCATTCTCCACCGCTGGGCGCAGGCGCCGCACGCCCAGCATCAGGAGGTACCGGTCCGCGACGCCGGGCAGGTAGCGCTCCAGGTGGAGTCCATCGGGGCGGAATCCCAGTTCGGCCAGGAAGCGGAACACGCGGTGCGCGGCCACGTCATCGCGGACGGCGCACTCCAGCGTCGCGAACAGGGTCGGCGCCATCTCCTGCCGGCGGCTTCCTGGAGGAAGACGCCGGCGGGGTTTGATGCGGAAGCCCACCTCGCCCAGGAGCTGCCCATCCACCACGTCGAGCGTGCGGACGTAGCCACTCGTCAGCACGGGGACGCCCCGACGCTCGAGCGCCTGCTTCCACCCGGGCACCGCGGCGCGGAACGCCAGGGGCCCGGGCGGAGCTGTGACGGGGAACCACACGAGCACGGACGGCTCGGCCCAGTGCTCCAGGTGGACCCGCGGCCCCGGCGACGCGCCGAGCCCCCGGAGGTACTGGTCCGCCAGCTGGAGCGAAAGCAGCCGCGCGGAAAGGTCCTGCCGCCATGACGTGAGCATCACCTCGCGCGTCCGTGCGTCTCTTCGGAGGAACTCACGGATGGCGGAGAGTGAAATGCCCGCGGCGCGCAGGCTGCTGATGAAGCGCGCTTCTCCGACCTGTCCAGGAGCGTAGGCGCGGTAGCCATTCGCGCGCCTCGCGGAGGGCAGCAGCAGGCCCTTGCGCTCATAGAAGCGCAGCGCGCTCGGTGCCAGGCCACATCGGTCCGCGAACTGGGAAATCGTCAGCATCCGGAGGCTTTCCCCTTGAGGTTGAACCAGCTTCAAGGTGGAGGGTTTGGAAACCATGAACGTTTCCATCGTCTCCCGAGGTGAAATCAAGCTGGTGGGCATCAAGGTCGTCGGCCGGCGCAGCGAGCTGAGCCACCGCGTCCCGCTGGCGTGGCTGGAGCTCCTCTCGCGCGTGGACGGACTGCCCGGCGTGGTGGACCGCGACCTGTTCCATGGCTGCGTGCCGGGCAGCGACCACGAGCAGCCGGGCGCTGACCCCGTCTACCGGTACTGGGTCACCACCGAGGTTCGGGACCTCGACGCAGTCACTGACGGGTTACAGACGCTGGTGATTCCCGCGCGCGACTACGCCATGACGCCAGTGCAGGGCACGGCGGACGCCATCAACGCGGCCTACAGTCGGCTGGCGGCCTGGCTTCAGGCGCAAGGCAGGCGCTCGGAGCCCGCCGCCTACGTGCTGGAGCGGTACGACCAACGTCGACAGCCCGTCACACCGCCGTACGAGCGCTTCGACTACGAGCTGCTCACGCCACTGGCCTCCTGAGCGACTTCGCACCAGGGGCTGTCCGCGAGGGGGCGCGACGACATCAGCGGCGCCGTTCTACGCGCCAGGCCTGGCCGGACGCGACGGCATGACCCGGGCCAGCGCCTCCGCACGAGGAAGGCCCTCCACCGCGCCAAGCCTCTCCACCACACGGGCGCCGACCTCGCACGCGAACGAGGCCAGCGCCGCCAGCTCCGCACCTGTTGCGTCGCGCAGCCCCTCGGCGCCGCCGTACCAGCGCACCAGCCCATGCAGCAGGCCCGCGACGAAACCATCACCAGCACCGGTGGTGTCGACGACGCGCGTCAGCGGCGCCGCGACGTGGATGCGCGCCCCCTTCCACAGCAGCAGCGCGCCACGCTCGCCCAGCGTCACCACGGGCAGCGGCACGCCCATCGCGGCCAGTCGCGTCAGCGCTTCGTCGGGCACCTCCGTCCCGGTGACGAAGCCAATCTCCTCCTCGGAGAGCTTCACCACGGTGCACAGCGGCAGCATCCGGGCCAGCAGGCCCTTCAGCAGAGACGTGTCCTCCCATGCATGCAGCCGCAGGTTGGGGTCACAGCTCACGATGAGCCCCGCGTCGCGCGCCAGGCCCAGCATCCGCACCGCGGCCTCCTGCGCCTCCGGCCACTGGAGCGAGTTGGAGCCACAGTGCACCGCCTTCGCCCCCGACAGGAACGCCGCGTCGACATCCGCGTGCCCCAGCAGGAACTCAGCGGAGCGTGTCCGGAAGAAGGTGAAGCTGCGCTCGCCCTTCCCATCCAGGGAGATGAACACCAGTCCGGTGCGCGCCTCCGCCGTCTGACGCAGGTGGCTCACCTCCACGCCCTCCGCCGCCAATCGCTCGCGAAGGAAGTGACCGAACTCATCCGCGCCCACCACGCCCAGCATGGCCGGACGCAGCCCCAGCCGGGCCAGCCCCACCGCGACGTTCGCCGGCGAGCCACCGGGACACGGATGCCACGCGGGCACGTCGCGCACCCGGTGCCCCGGAGCCGCCGGGAGGAAGTCCACCAACGTCTCGCCAAAGCACACGACATCCGGCGGCGGCATGAGCCCCTCGCTTCCGAACTCCGTCAGTCCAGGCCCACCTGGGCCATGAAGTCCACGCTCTTGAGGCGGCGGCCCAGGTGATGGGCGATAAAGACGTTGAGCAGGCCGCGAGCACGCGCGCGCAGGTCCGGAGGCAGCGGCGTGCGAGCCCCCTCCTGGAGCGCGCGCAGGCCCGACAGCAGCGCCACCGGCACCGCCACGGACTCACGCGCACGGGCGCCACACGGCTCACACACCGCGCCGCCATGGGCCTGGTCGAAGCGGGGCCGCTCGCCCGGCGCGCCGCCACACAGCGCGCACGAGTCGAAGCGAGGCATCAACCCCGCGTGCGCCAGCGCGAACAGCTCGAAGGCCAGGAGCGACGTGGGCCCGGCCTCCTTCGCATCCAGCCGCGTCAGGTACGACTCCAGCAGGGCGAACAGCTCCTGCTGCGGCTCATGGTCTTTCGTCAGCTCGCGGCACAGCTCCACCGCGTACAGGGCCCGGGCAATCAGGGACAGGTCCTCGCGCGCCGCATAGAAGCCCGCGACGATGTCCGTGCCGTCCAGCCGCACCGTGCTGCCGCGCGTCTCGACGATGTGCACGCGCAGCCGCATGAACGGCTCCAGCGCGCCGGCGAAGCGCCGCTTGCTCTTGCGTGCGCCCGCCGCGAAGGCCGTCAGCTTCCCGTGCTCGCGCGTCAGCAAGGTGACGAGCCGGTCGGACTCGCCATAGTCCACCGAGGACAGCACGAGCGCGTCGTCGTCGTATCGCTCCATGGAGATGCTTCAACCCGCGAGCGGGTTGGGGAGCTTTCCGCTCAGCACCAGGAACAGGTACACACCCAGGAGCAGGGCCGCCAGCAGCACGGACAGCCCCACGTAGGCCCGCTTGCGCCGCTCCTGCTCCAACTGCACGGGCGATGGCGCCGGGACGGACTTGTCCACCTCCTCGTAGCGCAGCACGGCCTCTTCCGGAGACATGCCGATGACCTGCGCGTACGCGCGGATGTAGTTCACCACGAAGATGCGCGAGGGCAGCCGCTCCACCTGCCCGGCCTCCAGCGCGGTGATGAGCGTGGGAGGAATCTTGGTCTCCCGCGCGACGTCGTCACGCGAGAGTCCTCGGAGCTCTCGCTGCTGGCTCAGATATTTGCCGAAGTCGACGTGGTCCACGGGTCCCCAGATACCCAACGCGCTAGAGCTTTTCCAGCAGCCTCCGGCAGTCGTCCTTCATCACCTGTTCACCAGCTTTCGCCTTGCTCTCACAGGTGGCAAAGGCCTCCTTCGCCGCATCGACCTGCCCCAGCTTCGCCTGACAGACGCCCTCACGCATGTACGCTTCCGCCACGTCCGGGCAATTCTCGCGGTAGTGCGTGAACTGGCGGCACGCCTCGGAGGTGCGCCCCGTCTCGTCGTAGATGAGCCCCAGGTTCTTGTAGCCCAAACAGAAGCTGGGGTTGGTCGTCACCGCGGCCTTGATGCTCTCCACCGCGCGCTCCGCCTCACCCTTCTTGTAGTACGCCCACCCCAGGTTTCCCTGGGCGATGAAGGGCGTCGGGTAGAGCATGTCGTTGAGGACCAACTCATAAAGCTTGATGGCGTCGTCGTAGCGGCCCTGGTCCAGGTGCACGTTGGCCAGGTTGGTGCGCGCCTCGGAGAAGTCGGGGCGAACCTCCAGCGCCTTGGTGTAGTGCTTGACGGCCTCGTCGGGACGGCGGAACGCCAGGTGCAACAGGATGCCCATGGCGTTGTTCGCGTCGGGGTAGTCCGGGTCGTTCTTCAGAGACAGCTGCAGTTCGCGCAGCGCCTCCTGGAGCTCGCCGGCCTGCTGGGCCTGCAGCGCCAGGTCGTAGTGAATCTCGGCGCTCCGCTTCTCCTTCTCCGTGGGCGTGTGGGAGCAACCGGAGGACACCAGCAGGAGCGCGAGCGAACAGGACGCGGTGGAAAGGCGGAACATGGGGAGCGGCTCTCGACGTGGGTGAGGGGGCGGAGACTCAGAAGGCGGCCAGGAAGCGGCCCAGGGTGGTGGTGACGTTCTTCTTCTCCTCGGCGCGCGCCACCACGGCGGGCACGAGCGTCGGGTCCTTGAAGAACACCGGCAACGTCTTGAGGTGCTCGTCCTGCTGCTCGGGGGCCAGCGCGCGCCAGTTGGCGTCATCCATCATGAACCCGAGCGACTCCACGAAGGCCAGCGCGTCTCCCTCGTCGTCGCGGTACTCCTCCGCCGACGCGTTGCGCCGGCCGGACAGGTACACCGCGCAGTCCGCGGCCTCCGCCAGGTACAGGTAGACGAAGACCGCCGCGGTCCCCTGCCCTCCCCGGAGGCCCACGACGAAGGCCTGCGCCGGCCCCGCCTGCTTGCCCGGAATGGCCACGTGCGGCGTGTTGAGGGAGGTGTGCAGCGCCAGGATTTGTTCCCGCGTGGCGGGCAGCCCGCGGTAGCGCTCGTCGAGGTTGAACACGGTTGTCTCCGTTACCCGAAGCCCCACACCTGTCAGCGCGTGGTGAGGGTGAACTCCTGCGTCGCATCCTGCGTGTCCGCCGCGGTCTTCTGGAAGCGCAGAAGGGGATTGTCGATCATCACGTTCCCGCCGCCCTCGTTCCCCTCGCCAATGATGACCCGAAACACGTGGGCAGGCGAACTGCTGCGCGCGTCCCCGGGGTTCCCCTTCCGGGCGATGAACGTCACCTTGTTCGCCCCCGGCCGCAGGTTGCGGGTGATGTCCACCACCACCTGGTCCTCGTTGCCGCGCAGCTTGCGCAGCCACGTGGAGTTGATGAACACGTCGATGTCGTACCCCGTCATCCCCGGCACCGTCTGCTCCGTCACCAGCCAGTAGCGCTGGGTGAGGCGCCCAGGAGCCGTGGGTGCGCCGGGCGCCTGCTGCGCCGCGGGAGGCGCCTTCGCTGCGGGGGCGGCCGTCCCAGGGGGAGCGGCGGCGGGCGCCGGCGCCGGCGCGGCGGGGGCCGCGGGCGTCACCGTCGACACCCGGGCCGCGTAGCCGGGCGCGTCGATGTGCACGTTGCCGGCCTCGTCGATGCGGACGGTGGCCTTCTCGAACTTCTGGTTGGTGACGCCGTCAATCTTGACGCCATTGAGGAAGACGGAGCCGGCGTGAGCCCCGAACGGGGCCAGGGCCAGGGCGGCGGCCAGCGCGGCGCTGGGGAACAGGGGCTTCTTCATGTGGGTCACTCCTGAGAATCTCCAACAGTCCCGGGCACTTGGAACGCTTAGCGCACCCGGCGGGACGGAACAAGGCGCGCGTGCACCCCGTTGGAGCGGCCCAACTGCCCGGAGATTCACCCAAGCCCACTTCAGGGCATGGGCTCGGGAGGTACCTCGCGCTGCGCCAGGGCCCAGTCACCGCCCAGCCCGTGGCCCTCACGGAAGCGCCGGAAGTCCCGGCGGACCGCCCGTGGATAGCGCCGGAAGCGCTCCAGTTCGCCCTGCTTGATGGCGTTGCGGATGCGCGTGGGGCCGGCGTTGTAGGCCATCAAGGCCAGGTCCAGGTCCCCACCGAAGCGCTCCTGCAGCGAGCGCAGGTAACGGATACCCAGCCGCACGCAGAGCGCGGTGTCCGCCGTCACTTCCTCGCGGGACAGGCGCAGGCCTTCCTTCTCCGCCAGGAAGTGCAGCGTGCTGGGTTTGATCTGCATCAACCCACGCGCGCCCTTCACGGACACGGCGTCTTCCGTGAAGTCGGACTCCACGTCGATGATGGCCAGAATCAGCAGCGGATCATACGCGAGCCGCCCTGCCTCCTCGGCGATGGCCTGGATGAGTTGCCGGCGCAGCGTCAGGCCCAGGTCCGGGGCACGGCGCGCCAGCACCGCGTCAATCAGCGACGCGTCGGGGGAGATGACCTCCGCCGCCACGACGCCCGGGACCACGGGCTGCACCGGCCGCTCCTCCAGCAGCGGCACCAGTCGCGCGGACACGACGAGCGCCGCGCCCGCGAGCAGCGGGAGCCGGGAACAACCCGAGCTGAAGGCGTGGAGACGTTCGAAGAGCCGCGTACCGAAGGACCTCCCGCCCGAAGGGGCGGGGGCTTTCACTTCCGGTGCTCCAGGGCCTGGATGCGCTCGGCGAGCTTGTCCAGCCGGGTCCCAAAGGCCGCCAGCTCCTCGCGGCGGGGCAGCTTCATCTTCGTCAGGGCCTGGCGCACGCGCTCTTCCACGTTGTGCTCCAAATCCCTGCGGTGGCCCACCAGCCGCTCACTGAACTCCCGGGCCTGGCGCTTGACCTCGTCCTGGCTCCAACCCGCCACCGAGGCCACGCGATGCACGGCCCGCGAGGCTTCTTCCTCGGCCGTGTTCACCGCCAGCAGGGCCTGGCTCCAGAGACGCTCGAACGTCTCCGTCACGGGGTTCTTCTCTCGGGGGGCCTCGGGCTTGCTGTCCATGGGGTCTCTCCGGGAGGTGTACGGGCCGGACGTTCAGGCCCGAACCGGTCGGGGAACGGCCGAAATAAGCACACCCCCGACGTGAAGGGAACGACGGCGATGTGCCTCCCCCTTCCCTTTCGCACTCTGCGAAAGGGAGAGGTCACACTGTCTGTCGTGATTTGACGAAACTTCAGGCGCGCGGCGAGGACGCGGGGCTGCCCGCGGGCTTCGCGCCATTCACCCGGCGCACCGGCTTCAGCAGCGAGTCCACCTTGCGGGACAGCTTCGCCAGCTCCTTGTTGAGGTCCTTCAGCTGCGCCTGGCTGGCCACGCCCACGGCCTCGACGACGCGCGTCTGGATGCCGTCAATGCGCTTACGCAGCTCGGTGCCCGCGGCGTCCACGCGCCGGCCCAGCTCGGTGCTGGCCTCGTTGGCGCGCTTGCTCAGCTCCTGCACGCGCGGATCCGTCAGCAGCTCACCCGCCTGGAACTTCGTCCACAGCGTCTGGGCCTCCTTGGCGGCCTCCTGCCCACGGGACTCCAAGCTCTTCACCACCTTGCCCGCTTCGCCTTCCAGCTCCTCGATGCGCTTCTGCGCCTGAGACAGCTGGGCCTTCAGGAAGCTCTCCACGTTCTGCGCCAGTCCGCTCTTCGCGGCGGCGGCCTCGGAGCTCTGAACTTCGTTCTGCGTCGCCTCGGTCTCGGTCTTCATCGTGGCCATACCGTCCTCCCCTATCCCGGCTTTCGCCAAGCGGTAACCAGGTGCGTCACTGCAACGTCCAACAGCTAACGCAGCGCGCCATGAGCGTCAAGCCAACGACGAGCTCCTAACGCGATTAGCCATGAACAAAGGAAAACCGCCGCCCCGGAGGAAGCTCCGGGAGCGGCGGTTGTCTTCAAGCGAACGCTTTGAGGACGGCTGGCGCGCGGACTAGGCCGCGCCGGTCGTCTGCGTGCCTACCGGGCGGGAAGGCTCGCCCAGGGGGCCGGTGTCGCCGTGAGTGGCGGCCAGGGCGGCCTCCATCTCGTTGACCTCGTCGGTGGGGCTCTCCACCGCGATGTCCAGGTGCTTGTAGTTCGGCAGACCCGTGCCGGCGGGGATGAGCCGGCCCATGATGACGTTCTCCTTGAGGCCGCGCAGGTAGTCCACCTTGCCGTTGATGGCGGCCTCGGTGAGCACCTTGGTGGTCTCCTGGAAGGACGACGCGGAGATGAAGGACTCGGTGGAGAGCGAGGCCTTGGTGATGCCGAGCAGCAGCGGCTCGCCGACGGCGGGACGCTTGCTTTCCGACATGACCTTCTCGTTCTCCTCCTCGAACACCCACTTCTCGACCTGCTCGTCGACCAGGAAGTTGGTGTCGCCCACATCGGTGACGCGCACGCGGCGGAGCATCTGCCGCACGATGGTCTCGATGTGCTTGTCGTTGATCTTCACGCCCTGCAGTCGGTAGACCTCCTGCACTTCGTCCACCAGGTAGCGCGCGAGCTCCTTCTCGCCCAGCACCTTGAGGATGTCGTGCGGGTTGGCCGAGCCGTCCATCATCGCCTCGCCGGCCTTCACGCGGTCGCCGGAGTGGACGCTGATGTTCTTGCCCTTGGAGATCAGGTACTCCTTGGCCAGGTCCGTGCGCTGCTCGCCGTTCACCTCGGGGGTGATGATGAGCTTGCGCTTGCCCTTGGTGTCCTTGCCGAACGACACCACGCCGTCGATTTCGGCGATCGCCGCCGCGTCCTTCGGCTTGCGCGCCTCGAAGAGCTCGGCCACGCGGGGCAGACCGCCCGTGATGTCCTTGGTCTTCGTCGTCTCGCGCGGCACCTTGGCGATGACCTCGCCCGGGTGAATCTCATCGCCGTCGTTGACGGTGATGATGGAGCCCTGCGGCAGGAAGTAGCTCGCCGGGTTGCGGGAGCTGGGCAGGTCCTTCACGTTGCCGTTGGCATCGCGGATGGTGACGCGCGGACGCGCCTCCGGGTCCTTGGACTCGATGACCGTCTTGCGCGAGAGGCCAGTCACCTCGTCCAGCGCCTCGGACATCGTCACGCCTTCGATGATGTCCTCGTAGCGCACGACACCGCCGACCTCGGTCAGCAGCGGAATCGCGAACGGGTCCCACTCCGCCATGAGGACGCCCGGCTCGATGCGCTGGCCTTCCTTCACGAGGATGCGGGCACCGTAGATGACCTGGTAGCGCTCACGCTCGCGGCCTGAGTCGTCCACGACGACGATTTCGCCGTTGCGGTTCATGGCCACCAGCGTGCCGTCCGTCTTCTGCACGGTGGTGAGGCCCGCGAACTTCACGCTGCCCGCGTAGCGGTTCTCCAGGCTGGACTGCTCCGCGCGCCGCGTCGCCGCGCCACCGATGTGGAAGGTGCGCATCGTGAGCTGGGTACCCGGCTCACCGATGGACTGCGCCGCGATGACGCCGACCGCCTCACCCACGGACACCTTGCGGCCGCGGGCCAGGTCACGGCCGTAGCACTCCACGCAGATGCCGCGCTTGGCCTGGCAGGTGAGCACCGAGCGGATCTTCACCTTGTCCATGCCGCTGTTCTCGATGCGGCGGACGCGCTCCTCGTCGATCTCCTCGTTGGCGCGCACCAGCACCTCGCCCGTGACGGGGTCGAGGATGTCATCCAGGGCCACGCGGCCCAGGATGCGCTCGCCGAGCGGCTCGATGATCTCGCCGCCCTCCACCAGGGCGCCGATGAACAGGCCGTCCATGGTGCCGCAGTCGTACTCGTTGATGATGGCGTCCTGCGCCACGTCCACGAGACGGCGGGTGAGGTAACCGGAGTTGGCCGTCTTGAGCGCCGTGTCCGCCAGACCCTTACGGGCGCCGTGCGTGGAGATGAAGTACTGCAGCACGGAGAGACCTTCACGGAAGTTGGCCGTGATGGGCGTCTCGATGATTTCGCCGGAGGGCTTCGCCATCAGGCCACGCATACCCGCCAGCTGACGGATCTGCTGGGCGCTACCACGCGCGCCCGAGTCGGCCATGATGTAGATGGGGTTGAAGGACGGCTGCTTGCGCGTCTCGCGCTTGCCGTCGCGGTCCCCGGACGTCTCCTCCTGGGAGATCTGCTGCATCATCTCCTGGGCGACCTTCTCGGTGATCTCCGCCCAGATATCGATGACCTTGTTGTAGCGCTCGCCGTCGGTGATGAGACCCTCGAGGTACTGGTTCTCGATCTCCGACACTTCCTTGCGCGCGAAGTCCAGGAACTCCTGCTTCTTCGCAGGGATGATCATGTCCTTGAGCGCAATGGAGATACCGGCGCGGGTGGCGTTGTAGTAGCCCAGGCTGCGCACGCGGTCCGCGAGCAGCACCGTCTCCTTCTCACCCGTGAGGCGGTAGCAGAGGTCGATGAGGCCGCCGAGCGACTTCTTGTCGAGCACCTTGTTGATGGCGTCGAAGCCCACCGCGCGCGGGACGACCTCCCACAGGAGGACGCGGCCGACGGTGGTCTCCTTGCGCTTGCCGTCGATGCGGCAGACGACCTTCGCCTGGAGGTGCACTTCGCCGTGGTCGTACGCGGCACGCACCTCGTCCGGCGAGGCGAACACGCGGCCCTCGCCGTTGGCGAACTCGCGGGCGCGGGTCATGTAGTAGATGCCGAGCACCATGTCCTGCGTCGGGACGATGATGGGCTTGCCGTTCGCGGGGCTGAGGATGTTGTTCGTCGACATCATCAGCACGCGGGCCTCCATCTGAGCCTCGATGGAGAGCGGCACGTGCACGGCCATCTGGTCGCCGTCGAAGTCGGCGTTGAAGGCGGCGCACACCAGCGGGTGCAGTTGGATGGCCTTGCCTTCAATCAGCACGGGCTCGAAGGCCTGCATGCCCAGGCGGTGAAGCGTGGGGGCGCGGTTGAGGAGCACCGGGTGCTCGCGGATGACGTCCTCGAGGATGTCCCAGACCTCGGGGCGCTCCTTCTCCACCATCTTCTTCGCGGACTTGATGGTGGTGACGTAGCCCTTCTCTTCGAGCTTGTTGTAGATGAACGGCTTGAAGAGCTCGAGCGCCATGATCTTCGGCAGGCCGCACTGGTGCAGGCGCAGCTCGGGGCCCACCACGATGACGGAGCGGCCCGAGTAGTCCACGCGCTTGCCGAGCAGGTTCTGGCGGAACCGGCCCTGCTTGCCCTTGAGCATGTCGGACAGCGACTTCAGCGGGCGCTTGTTGGGGCCCGTGATGGTCTTTCCGCGGCGGCCGTTGTCGAACAGCGCGTCCACGGCCTCCTGCAGCATCCGCTTCTCATTGCGGATGATGATGTCCGGAGCGTTCAGCTCCTGGAGGCGCTTCAGCCGGTTGTTGCGGTTGATGACGCGGCGGTACAGGTCGTTCAGGTCGGAGGTCGCGAAGCGGCCACCATCCAGGGGAACGAGCGGGCGCAGGTCCGGCGGAATCACCGGAATCACGTCCAGCATCATCCACTCCGGCTTGTTGCCGGAGACGCGGAACGCCTCGGCCACCTTCAGGCGCTTGGCGTACTTCTTCCGCTTCGCCTCGCTGGTCGTCTCCCGCATGTCCTTGCGCAGCTCTTCGGACAGCTTCTCCACGTTCAGCGACTTGAGCATCTCCCGGACGGCCTCGCCGCCCATGCCCGTGGTGAAGGAGTCCTCACCGTGCTCCTGGTAGAGCCGGTGCATCTTGTCCTCGCTGATGAGCTCGCCCTTCTGCAGCGGCGTCGCCTTTGGATCGAGGACGATGTAGCTCTCGCAGTAGAGGACCTTCTCCAGCTCCTTCAGCGTGATGTCGAGCAGGTTGCCGATGCGGCTCGGCAGCGACTTGAGGAACCAGATGTGGGCCACCGGCGTGGCCAGGGTGATGTGGCCCAGGCGCTCACGGCGCACCTTGGACTGGATGACCTCCACGCCGCACTTCTCGCACACCACGCCGCGGTGCTTCATGCGCTTGTACTTGCCGCAGTTGCACTCGTAGTCCTTCACCGGCCCGAAGATGCGGGCGCAGAAGAGCCCATCCCGCTCCGGCTTGAAGGTGCGGTAGTTGATCGTCTCCGGCTTCTTCACCTCGCCATGGGACCACTGGCGAATCTTGTCGGGCGACGCCAGCGCAATGCGGATGGCGTTGAACGACAGCGGGTCCTTCGGCTTCTCGAAGAAGTTGAAAATGTCCTTCACGTTGCCTCCGAAATCTCGTTGGGCGCCCCCCTCTTCCAAGGGGGGCCGCCAGCTGATTCGGGCCCCCGCCCCGTTCCGGCCGCGCCCGCCCCTTTCGGGACGGCGGGCGGCCGGTCAGGCGGGCGCTCCGTGCAATCAGGCCTCGGTTCCCGTCTTGCGCTCCTCGCCGTCACCACCGCCGAGGAAGTCGCCTCCGAAGCTGCGCTGCCGCTCCGGTGGGGCGCTCTCCAGCAGCTCCACGTCGAGCGCGAGCGACTGGAGCTCCTTGAGGAGCACGTTGAACGACTCGGGCAGACCGCTCTCCAGGACGTTGTCGCCCTTGACGATGGCCTCGTACATGCGCGTGCGGCCCACCACGTCGTCCGACTTGACGGTGAGGAACTCCTGCAGCGTGTACGCCGCGCCGTAGGCCTCCATCGCCCAGACTTCCATCTCGCCCAGACGCTGACCGCCGAACTGCGCCTTGCCGCCCAGGGGCTGCTGCGTGACGAGCGAGTAGGGTCCGATGGAGCGGGCGTGGATCTTCTCGTCCACCAGGTGGTGCAGCTTCAGCATGTACATGACGCCCACGGTGACGTTCTGGTCGAACGGCTCACCCGTGCGCCCGTCGAAGAGCACCATCTGTCCCGTGCGGGGCAGCTGGCCCTCGTCCAGCAGGGCGTGGATCTCCGTCTCCTCCGCGCCGTCGAAGACGGGCGTGGCGACGTGGATGCCCCGCTTGGAGCGGCGGCACAGCTGCTTGATCTCCTCGTCGTCGAGCTTGTCGAGGAACTCGCCGAACGCCGGGTCGCTGTAGATGACCTTGAGGCGCTCCTTGATGGCGTCCGAGCTCCAGTTGGACTCGACGTAGCGCTGCAGCGCTTCGCCGGTGCCCTTGGCGGCCCAGCCCAGGTGCGTCTCGAGGATCTGCCCGATGTTCATGCGCGAGGGCACACCCAGCGGGTTGAGGACGATGTCCACCGGACGCCCGTCCTCCAGGTACGGCATGTCCTCCTCGGGGAGGATGCGGGACACGACGCCCTTGTTTCCGTGGCGGCCGGCCATCTTGTCGCCCACGGCCAGCTTGCGCTTGATGGCGACGTACACCTTCACCATCTTGATGACGCCCGGCGGCAGCTCGTCGCCCTTCTTGATGCGGGCGATCTTCTCGCCGAAGGCCAGCTTCACGGCCTCCTTCGTCTCCTCCAGGTGGCGGAGGATGTCGCGCAGGCGCGAGTCCAGCGGATCGCCGACGGAGATCTCACCCCAGTACTTGTAGGGCACCGTGGACAGCAGCTCGTCGTCGAGGATGTCCCCCTTCTTCAGGAGGATCTTCCCCTTGTCGTCCACGAGCTTGCCCTGGACCTCCTTGGTGCGCACCAGGCCGCGGATGCGGCCGAACGCGCTGTCCTGGAGGACCTTGATCTCGTCGTTCTGGTCCTTGAGGAGCTTCGCCTCCTCCATGGACTCGATCTGCTTGGCGCGCTCGTCCTTCTCCACGCCCTTGCGGCTGAACACCTTGGCGTTGATGACGGTGCCCACCACGCCCGGCGGGACGCGCAGGGAGCTGTCACGCACGTCGCCGGCCTTCTCACCGAAGATGGCGCGCAGCAGCTTCTCTTCGGGAGACAGCTGCGTCTCGCCCTTCGGGGTGATCTTGCCCACCAGCACGTCGCCGGGCTTCACCTCGGCGCCGATGCGGATGATGCCGCTCTCGTCGAGGTCCTTGAGGGCCTCCTCACCCACGTTCGGGATGTCGCGGGTGATCTCCTCCTTGCCCAGCTTGGTGTCGCGCGCGATGCACTCGAACTCCTCGATGTGGATCGACGTGTAGACGTCGTCCTTGAGGATGCGCTCGCTGATGAGGATGGAGTCCTCGAAGTTGTAGCCCTGCCACGGCATGAACGCGACGACCACGTTCTGCCCCAGCGCCAGCTCACCCGTCTCGGTGGCCGGGCCGTCCGCGATGACGTCACCCTTCTTCACCCGGTCGCCCTTGCTGATGATGGGCTTCTGGTTGAGGCAGGTGTTCTGGTTGGAGCGCTGGTACTTGAGCAGGTTGTAGATGTCGACCTCGCTCGTGACGTCGCTCAGCGAGGCCGGCACGTCCGCCTTCACCACGATGCGGCCGGCGTCCACGCTCTCCACGATGCCGTCGCGCCGGGCCACGCAGGTGACGCCGGAGTCGCGGGCGACAATGGACTCGATGCCCGTGCCCACCAGCGGCGCCGCGGTGCGCAGCAGCGGAACGGCCTGGCGCTGCATGTTGGAGCCCATGAGCGCGCGGTTGGCGTCGTCGTTCTCCAGGAACGGGATGAGCGACGCGGCCACCGACACCAGCTGCTTCGGGGACACGTCCATCAGGTCCACGTCCTCGGCGCGCGCCTGGACGAACTCACCACCACGGCGGCTGGACACCAGCGCGTTGGCGAACTTGCCCTTCTTGTCCGTCTCCGCGTTCGCCTGGGCGATGGTGTGCTTCTCCTCCTCGAGCGCGGAGTAGAAGGCCACGTCCGTCGTCACCACGCCGCCCTCGACCTTGCGGTACGGCGTCTCCACGAAGCCGAACTCGTTGACGCGCGCGTAGGTGGACAGCGACGCGATGAGGCCGATGTTCGGACCTTCCGGCGTCTCGATGGGGCAGATGCGGCCGTAGTGCGTCGGGTGCACGTCGCGCACCTCGAAGCCCGCGCGCTCGCGGGTCAGGCCACCGGGCCCGAGCGCCGACAGGCGCCGCTTGTGCGTGACCTCGGACAGCGGGTTCGTCTGGTCCATGAACTGCGACAGCTGGCTGGACCCGAAGAACTCCTTGATGACCGCCGTGACGGGCTTGGCGTTGATGAGGTCGTGCGGCATGAGCGTCTCGATCTCCTGGAGGCTCATGCGCTCCTTGATCGCCCGCTCCATGCGCACCAGGCCGATGCGGTACTGGTTCTCCAGCAGCTCGCCCACCGCGCGGACGCGGCGGTTGCCCAGGTGGTCGATGTCGTCGATGGTCCCCTTGCCGTTCTTCAGATCGATCAGGTAGCGGATCACCTCGAGGATGTCCCGCTTGGTGAGGATCTGCCCGTCGAGCGGCTCCTCAAGACCGAACTTGAAGTTCAGCTTGAGGCGGCCGACCTTGGAGAGGTCGTAGCGCTCCGGGTTGAAGAACAGGTTGGTGAACAGGTTGATGGCCGTCTCCGGCGTCGGCGGATCGCCAGGGCGCAGGCGGCGGTAGATCTCCATGATGGACTGCTCGGGGGTCTCGAGCTTGTCCAGCATCAACGTCTCACGCAGGTACGGCCCCACGTTGAGGTTGTCGATGAAGAGGACCTTGAACTCCTTGATGCCGTGCTTGAGGAGCTCGTCCACCTTCTCCTGGGTGACCTCCTCGTTGCACTCGAGGAGCACCACGCCGTTGGTCTCTTCGACCACGTCGTAGGCGGACACCTTGGTGAAGAGCTCGTCCGCATCGATGGGGAGCGTCTTCATCTTCGCCGCTTCGAGCTTCTTGATGGCGGCGCGGGTGAACTTGCGGTTCTTCTTGACGATCAGCTCGCCCGTCTTGGTCTTGATGTCGCGCGTCGCGCGCTGACCGGGCAGCAGCTCGAGCTCGACGCTCTTCTCGAACTCCTCCGCGCTATGGAGGTAGATCGTCTCCGTCGCGTAGTAGTAGTTGAGGATCTCCTCGGTGGAGCCCTTGAACTCCAGCGGGTTCTTCTTCGCGGTGTCCGGGACGGCGCCGAGCGCGCGGATGAGCACCGTGGCCGGCAGCTTGCGGCGACGGTCGATGCGCACGTACAGCAGGTCCTTGTGGTCGAACTCGAAGTCGATCCACGAACCGCGGTAGGGGATGATGCGGGCGTTGTAGAGCAGCTTGCCAGACGAGTGGCTCTTGCCCTTGTCGTGGTCGAAGAAGGCGCCCGGGCTGCGATGCAGCTGGCTGACGACGACGCGCTCGGTACCGTTGATGATGAAGGTGCCGTTCTGGGTCATCAGCGGGATTTCGCCGAAGTAGACCTCCTGCTCCTTCACGTCACGAATGGACTGGGCGCCGGTCTCCTCGTCCTTGTCCCACACGACCAGGCGCACGACGACCTTGATGGGCGCCGAATACGTCATGCCACGCTGGTGGCACTCATCTACGTCGTACTTCGGGCGCTCCAGGTGGTAGCTCACGAACTCCAGCGAGGAGGTCTCGTTGAAGTCGCGGATGGGGAACACCGACTTGAAGACGCCCTGAAGACCGAGGTCCTCGCGCTTGTCGGCGGCAATGTCCGCCTGGAGGAACTTCTCGTAGGACTGCTTCTGGATGTTGATAAGATTGGGAATGTCGATGATCTTCGCGATCTTCGCGAAGGTCTTCCGCACGCGGAAATTGTTCTGGATCTGCGTCGGCATTCTGGCTCCGGGGACTACTGCTCGGGCGGGCAAACTTCAGTAACGCGCGGCGGCGCCGGGAAATTTGCAACGGTCAAATGGGCAAAGCCGGCGCCCCCACTCAGGGAGCGCCGGCCTGCACATCCGGTCAGGAGGCTGCCCGAAATTTCCCGGAAAACCGGGCAGCCCCTGTAGAAATTACTTGACTTCGACGGTCGCGCCAGCCGCGGTGAGCTGGTCCTTGATCTTCTTGGCGTCGTCCTTGCTGACGGCTTCCTTGACGTTCTTCGGAGCGCCCTCGACCAGGTCCTTGGCCTCCTTCAGGCCCAGGCCGGTGATCGCGCGGATCTCCTTGATGACGTTGATCTTGTTGGCGCCGGCGTTGGCCAGCACCACCGTGAACTCCGTCTGCTCCTCGACAGGAGCGGCGGCGGCGGCCGGGCCCGCGGCAACGGCCACGGCGGCGGCGGACACGCCCCACTTGTTCTCGAGCTGCTTCACGAGCTCGGCCGCCTCGAGGACGGTCAGGGAGGAAAGCTGGTCAACAATCGCGTTCAGGTCAGCCATTGAAATGTGTCCTTCTGGTTTCGACTAACGGCCAACTCCCCTTTGGAGAGTTTCGGCCGGAGAGGTTGCGGTAGAAAAACTTCTCGAACAGATGAGGGGAAACTACCCCTGCGCCTTGTCCGCGTTGGCCTGGACGACTCGGGCGAGCTGCGAACCCGGAGCCGCGATGGTCCGAACCAGCTTGCTCGCGGGCTGGCTGATGACGCCCAGCAGCTGCGCGCGAAGCTCGGGCAGACCCGGCAGCTTCGCCAGGGCCTTCACACCGGCGACGTCGACCTTGCGGCCTTCGACGACGGCGGTGCGGATCTTGATCTTGTCCTCGATGTCCTTCGCGAACTCGACCAGGATCTTCGCGGGAGCCACCACGTCGCCGTAGCTGATGCACAGGGCCACGGGGCCCGTGAAGTCATCAGCGATGACCGACACGGACGTGCCCTGCGCGGCACGGCGCGCCAGCGTGTTCTTGATGACCCTGTACTCGACGTTGCCCTCGCGGAACTTCTTGCGGAGCTTGGTCACCGTCTCCACGTCCACCTTGGTGAACTCGGCGACGACGGCGGAGGTCGTCCTCGAGAACTTCTCGTGGAGCTCCTTGATCATCTCTTCCTTCTCGCTCTTCAGCACTTTGACTCACCTCCTTACTGGGCCCGCCTTTTCAGGACGGGCGTGATGCCTGGGCCAAAGTGGCAGAGCGAGAGGAGCCTCCGAGAGGCACCACACCGCACCTCCAGTCTCGGCAGGGCTGACCTTGCGGTCGTTTGAACCAGGGGTCGAAGATGCCGTCCGGCCGGTTGCCCGGCTGCCAACGGAACATGCATCCTCTCCACCCAGGTCCCTGCTGTCATGAACCAGGTGTCGGGACGCCGCGCCTCACGACGTGGCGCCCCAATTGCAAAAGCCGGGGGCCTATACCCCCGGCTTCAGCAAAGATCCAGAACTTTCGAACCTGTGACGTCAGACAGGTGACAGCCCCGACTCAAAGTCCGGGCTGCGCCCCCTTGTCCGGGCGGCGATTAGCCGTGGCGCGCCTTGATCTCCGTGGTGTCGAGCTTGATGCCCGGGCCCATGGAGGACGAGATGGCGATACCCTGGAGGTACACGCCCTTCGCGGCGGCCGGCTTCAGCTTCATCACCAGGTCCACCAGCGCGTTGAAGTTGGCCTCGAGCTTCTCCACTTCGAAGGAGCACTTGCCCAGCTTCGCGTGGACGATACCGGCCTTCTCAGCGCGGAAGTCGACCTTACCACCCTTGGCATCACGGATGGCCTTCGCGACATCCATGGTCACCGTGCCGACCTTCGGGTTCGGCATCAGGCCGCGGGGACCGAGCACCTTACCGAGGCGACCGACGACACCCATCATGTCGGGGGTGGCGATGACGGTGTCGAAGTCGAGGAAACCCTCCTCGATGCGCTTCTGGAGGTCCTCGGCGCCCACCACGTCCGCGCCGGCGTTGGCCGCGTCGGTGGCCTTCTCACCCTTGGCGAACACGGCCACGCGCACGGTGGCGCCAGTGCCATGCGGGAGCACCACGGCGCCACGGACCATCTGGTCCGCGTGCTTCGGGTCCACGCCCAGGTTGATGGAGACGTCGACCGTCTGGTCGTACTTGGTGGCGCGAGCCTCCACCGTCTTCTTCAGGAGCTGAAAGCCCTCGCCGAGGGCGTAGCGCTTGTCGCGGTCAACCAGAGCGGTGGCCGCACGGAACTTCTTCCCAGTCTTAGCCATGACAGAAATCCTTGTCGTGAGTGGGTGCGCGGCGGCCTAGCCGACGACGTCGATGCCCATGGAGCGTGCGGTGCCGGCAATGGTGTTCATGCAGGCCTCGAGCGACGCGGCGGTGGTGTCCTGGATCTTCTTCTTCGCGATGTCCTCGAGCTGAGCGCGGGTGATCTGCCCGACCTTCTCCTTGCCCGGCTTCTTCGCGCCCGAACCCTTCTTCTTCTCCGTGTGGAGACCCGCGGCCTTCTTGATGAGGACGGCGGCGGGAGGGGTCTTCAGGATGAAGGTGAAGGAGCGGTCCGCATACACGGTGATGACCACCGGGATGATGAGCGCTTCCTTGGCCTCCGCCTGGGTCTTCGCGTTGAACTGCTTGCAGAACTCCATGATGTTCACGCCCTGCTGACCGAGCGCGGGGCCGATCGGCGGAGCGGGGTTCGCCTTTCCGGCGGGAATCTGCAGCTTGACCTGACCTGTGATCTTCTTCATCGAACGACAACTGCCTTTCGAGTGGGTGGTGCGAGCGGGCTACCAGACGGGGAAGCCCTCCCACCCATGAGCCCGGCCCCGATACGGGGACCGGAAATGCGAACGCCGCGCACCCCATACAGGGGTGCACGGCGCGGCATCAACTGCTAGCCGGTGGTCTTCTCCACCTGCATGAAGTCCAGCTCCACCGGGGTGGCGCGGCCGAAGATGCTGACCAGCACCTTCACCCTGCCCTTCTCGGCGTTGACCTCTTCCACGGTGCCATTGAAGTTGGCGAACGGACCGTCGATGACGCGCACCGTGTCGCCGTCGTCGAACTGAACCTTGGGCTTCGGCTTGAGCGTGCCTTCGGAAATCTGGGACGTCAGGCGCGCCACCTCCTGGTCGGAGATGGGCAGTGGATTCTGATGCTGCGCCGTTCCCGGGAAACCGGTGATCTTCGGCGTGTTCTTCACCAGGTGGAGCGTCCGGTCGTTCAGCTCCATCTGCACGAAGATGTAGCCAGGGAAGAACTTGCGACGAGAGGTCTTCTTCTCGCCCTTCACCATTTCGACGACCTGCTCCATCGGAATCAGGATTTCACCGAACTGGTCCTGAAGGCCCTCCAGACGAACCTTCTCTTCCAGGCTCTTCTTCGCCTGGTTCTCGAAGTTCGAGTAGGTGTGGACCACGTACCATTTCATCGCCATTACAGCTTCCCCCACACGGCCGGCAGCCACTCCACCATCAGGTTGTAGGCGGCGGTATCGATGCAGAAGAGGATGACGGCGGCCACCAAGGACGCCACGACGACGGCCATGGTCGACGCCTTGGTCTCCGACCAGGTAGGCCAGGTGACCTTCATCAACTCCGAAGCCACGTCGATGGACAGCGCATGGGTGCGCGGGTGGAAGTACGCGCCCACGGCCAATCCCACGGCCAGCACGTAGCCCACCAGGGTGGAGACCTTCCAGTCCAAGCCCTCGATGAGGACCGGGTCGCTCCAGCTGAACCGCGCCCACAGCAACCCGAGCAAGCGCTCCAGGAAGAGGGCCAGGACGATGCCGGCGAGAAGATAGAAGATGACCACGAGCCGCTTCGGATCCATCGCCGAGCGGTTAGCCTGCTGGCTGGCCTCTGATGCCGTCGCCATGGTGCCTCACGAGGTACTGCGGATGCGAATTCGCGGGACTGCGAAAACACAGGAACCCCCGGCACCTCCAGGTACCGGGGGCCCCGCGACTACTGAGAGTTGGCAGGCCAGGAGGGATTCGAACCCCCAACACGCGGATTTGGAGACCGCTGCTCTACCGTTGGAGCTACTGGCCTAGAACCTTCCCTGAACTACCGACCTAGACCTTGCCTTCCTTATGGTCCTGGTGCTTCCGGCAGCGAGGACAGAACTTGCTCAGCTCGAGCTTGTCCTGGCTCTTCCGCTTGTTCTTCGTGGTCGTGTAGTTCCGCTCTTTGCACACAGTGCACTCGAGCGAAATGATGGAACGATTGCCCTTCGGCATGACCTACCTCACCAGATACGAGAAGGGAAGGCTACTACAACGCAGCCCTCCCTTCGGAGTCGGGACAGTGAGCCCGGCGGCCTCACGGCCGACCCGGCATTACTCGATGACTTCCGCCACGACGCCGGCGCCCACCGTGCGGCCACCCTCGCGAACCGCGAAGCGCAGCTCCTTCTCCATGGCCACCGGGGTGATGAGCTCCACCTCGATGGCGATGTTGTCGCCCGGCATCACC